>JBLMZU010000090.1:0-10912 GCA_050258995.1 Bacteroidota bacterium | reverse complement strand
GGGGGTGGGGGATGTGTCAATAATGTGAGGCGGGAATGTATGCAAAGACGATCCTATATCAATACGGAGGTCGAATTTTCCTTGGTAATATGGTTAATTTCAGGATATTATAAGCAAAATTAGATGTAGTATCGAAACATTCGGATATAAGAGATTAAGCATATGAATCGCAGATTGGTTCTCCTTGGGATTGGTATTTTTGTGCTTCTGGCAGCTGCCATAGTCATTTTTACCCTGACCAGTCAGCCTTCCTTCAGGGGCTCTCTGATCACGCCTCCCTGGCCGGCACCAGAGATTACACTGAAAGATCATAATGGACAGCCATTTAGCCTAAACAACCAGCGCGGCAAGGTGGTCCTGCTGTACTTTGGGTATGTGAACTGTCCCTCTGAATGTCCATTGACCATGGCACATCTCAAGCTGGCAAGGGAAAGCCTGGGAAATCGGGCCCAGGATGTGCAGGTGATCATGGTAAGCACGGATCCACCCCGGGATACGCCTGAGGCGCTCAAAAACTTTATGGCACACTTCGATCCGTCTTTTCTGGGCCTGACCGGAACACCCGAAGAACTTCAAAAAGTCTGGAAGGATTATGGAGTCACCGTGGAGAATGGCGGCGAAACCCACTCGGTCTATCTTTACGTGATCGATCCTTCAGGAAATGTGCGCGAGACATTTTTGCCCGACTCAGAACCCCAAAATATTGCCAACGACGTGAATTTGTTGCTGAGCGGAAAATAATATCTTCGCTCATTTTTAGAACTGGTTCGTTCCGGTCAAGCTCCTGCTCTCCTTTTGTAGTGATACAGTCCCTCGGAGCGTAGTACAATTGTTCTATAATGAAGCCTGGAACGCAGCAGCTAGACTGCCCATGATCGCACTCCGTCGACCATTTTATCTGTCCGATTAAAAAATGAACCTGAACCCAGCTCAACTTCAGATTGTAGAGTCTCCCCTCGATTTAAAGCTTTTTGTCTCCGGCACGTATGGGACAGGAAAAACCACGGCCGGCGTTGAGCGGATGCGCTTCCTGCTCGACCAGGGCGTGCCTGCCGATTCCATTTTGATGCTGACTCCCCAGCGCACCATGCAGGAGCCGTTCCTCGATCTGCTCTACAGTCCGGAGCGCCTGCCGGGCGGAGAGGTGACCTCCGCGACCATGGGCGGACTCGCCCGCCGCATGGTCGACCTGTTCTGGCCCCTGGCCTCCCGGGCAGCCGGTTTTGCCGACCCGGACCAGCCACCGATCTTTTTATCCCTCGAAACGGCGCAGTATTACATGGCGCATATTGTCCGACCGCTGCTGGACCAGGGATATTTCGAGTCGGTCACCATGGATCGCAACCGCCTGTATTCGCAAATCCTGGATAACCTCAACAAGGCAGCCGTGACAGGTTTTCCGCATACCCAGATCGCCGAGCGCCTGGATGCGGCTTATTATGGAGACCCGGCTCAGCGGCGTGTGTATGCCGATGCACAGGATTGCGCCAACCGCTTTCGCGAATACTGCCTGCAGCATAATTTGCTTGATTTCTCCCTGGTAATGGAAGTGTTTTCCAATATCCTGTGGGAAACGCCCCAGGCTCACGATTACCTGGTCCGCACCTATCGGCATTTGATCTATGATAACGTAGAGGAGGATAACGCCCGGTCTCACGATATCCTCCGGGCCTGGCTGCCCGAGTTCGATTCAGCGCTGTTCCTGTTTGACCCAAGCGGAGGCTTTCGTTACTTCCTGGGGGCTGACATTACAACCGGCGGTTCACTGGTGCAACTTTGTGATGGGCAGCTCGAAATGCAGGACTCCTTTGTCTCCACTGCCTCTGTGACCGACCTGCGCGAAGGATTGGTGAATGCGATCGATCCGGCCTTCCACCCTCGAGTGAGAAGCGAAATCACGGACGGCCCGCCGATCTCCTTCGTCCAATCCCGTTTCTATCCCGAGCTCCTGGATCTGGCCGTGGATGAAATCGAAAAGCTGCTTGCCGGGGGGATGTCTCCATCGGAGATCGTTATCCTGGCGCCCTATCTCTCGGACGCGCTGCGCTTTTCGATCACACACCGGCTCGAGACACGCGGCATCCCCTGGCGCACGCACCGACCTTCCCGGTCCCTGCGGGATGAACCGGCCTCACATGCCTTGATCACATTTGCAGCAATCGGACATCCACATTGGAATGTCCATCCGCCCAAGTTTGACGTTGCGTACGCGTTCATGCAGTCCATCGAAGGACTGGACCTTGTGCGGGCGCAGCTCCTGACCGAAATCGTGTATCGCCAGAAGGATTTATCACTCTCGTCGTTTGACATCATCCAGCCGGATGTACAGGAGCGGATCACCTATCTTCTTGGCAACCGCTATACAACGCTGCGTGACTGGCTGTTGGAATACCGGGAGGGCAATCCGCTCCCGCTCGATCATTTCTTCAGGAAGCTGTTTGGTGAGGTGCTATCGCAGGCGGGTTTTGGCTATCACCAGAGCTTCGACGCGGTGCGGGTGGCAGGCAACCTGGTGGAGTCGGTCAGGAACTTCCGGCAGGCGATGGAACCGTCCATCGTGGGGAAGGACAGTCCCAGCTTTGACCTGGGCCGCGAATATATCTCCATGCTGGAGGAAGGCGTGATCGCAGCCTCCTATTTCGAAGCCTGGCGCAGCGAGAACAAGGATGCGGTCCTGGTCTCGCCGGCGCACACCTTTCTGATGATGAACCGGCCGGTCACCTACCAGTTCTGGCTCGATCCCGGCTCCAGCGGCTGGTACGAGCGCCTCGTGCAGCCGTTGACCCATCCTTATGTGCTGAGCCGCGGCTGGGAGCTGGGCCGGATGTGGTCCGACGCGGACGAGGTCCAGGTCAGCACCGAGGCGATGGCGCGGCTGATCTCCGGCCTGCTGCTCAGGTGCCGTGAGCGGGTCTATGTGGGTATTTCCGAATTGGGCGAAAGCGGATTCGAGCAGCGCGGCGAGCTGTTACGTGCCTTCCAGAAGGTGCTGAGCACGTAAAACAACAAGCAGGATGTTCATACAAACAGGGGGGAGTAACGTTTCTGAAGTTATTCGTAATAAGTATTATCTTATCTTAAGGAAGCTTTCTTTCGAGTAAATATAATCAAGTAAATGGGATCAAAACTCAGATGCTTTTTGATCCGTTCGCTCACTCTTCTTGAGACACCGCAGATCGCATTTTTATTTGCCCTTGTAGTCTACTTTTTTCTTTCAATGCTGGGCGGAACCCCTTTTCGTGTGAGGAACGCCGCATATTTCAACTACCTGGCGGATGCATTTCTGCATGGGCAGTTCTATTTGCGTCTGCTTCCCAGAACGACCCACGATCTCTCCTTCTTCCAGGGACACCTTTACCTGTACTGGCCGCCGATGCCGGCCATCCTCCTGATGCCTCTTGTTGCCGTCTTCGGGGTAGGGGTGAGTGATGTGTTCTTCGGCGTGGTGGTGGCAGCGCTGAACGTTGCTGTGGTGGCAGCACTTCTCCGGTCAGTGGATCGTACAGGCTTGATACGGATCAATGTAGAATGCCGGGCCCTGCTGGTATTATTTTTTGCTTTTGGAACCGTGCAGGTGATTTTGGCTCTTTTTGGCAAGGTCTGGTTTACAGCCCAGCTAGTGGGCTTTCTTTTGGTGGGACTGGCTTATCTTTCTGCCATTCAGCTCAAAGGCATGCGATCGTTTATCGTGACGGGTTTGCTGATCGCCTGTGCCACGCTCACGCGCAATCATCTGCTGTTTACTGGCATCTGGCCCGCCTACCATCTCATTGAAAGGAATTGGGGGAACCGTCCGAGGCTGTATCTTTATGTGGCTGCGGGGCTGGCACCTCTCTTCATCCTTGGAGCGTTGTTTCTTTACTATAACTATGCCCGTTTTGGCAGTCCTTTGGAACTGGGAATTCGCTATCACGAGATGGATCAAAGCTTCGTGGCGGATTATCGGAAATATGGGGCTTTCAACATTCATTATCTACCGATCAATTTCTATTATCAATATATTTTTTATCCTCTGCCTCTCCGCAAAAACACGTGGATGGGAGGCTCCCTTTTCCTGCTCAGCCCGGTATTCTTCTATGCCTTCAAAGGGCTTTACCGGGGAACCTGCAATCCGGATGTCTGGTTGTGGGTCATCTCAATTCTTGCAACAAGCATTCCCATCCTTTTATTAATGGGAACCGGCTGGGTCCAATACGGACCCAGGTACACCTTTGATTTTACGATCCCATTATTGTTATTGACTGCCAGCGGAATTCAATGGGGCTCCACGAGCACGCTTGCCTGGCTGACTGTCATATCCATCCTTCAATATATCCCCGGTATTTATTTGTTTGCCCAGCGGCACTTATGAAATCAAAACTACCCTACCTCGATAAGCCCAGTCCCTGGTCCAGCCACTCGATCATTGCCGCACAACTCCAGGCCTTACCCGACCAAAGCAAAGTTTTGGATGTGGGCACCGCCTCCGGTACATTGGCCCGGATGTGCATGGAAAAACCGCTCCATCTCTTTGGTGTGGAACCAAATGCGGATTGGGCGCAGATTGCGTCGCCACTGTACGAAAGAATCTGGATTGGCTCGATCGATGAGATTGGGAAGGATTGCCTGGCAGGCTATGATGCCATTATCCTGGGCGACATTCTGGAACATCTTCCCAATCCCGAACAAGTCCTTCAAAAACTGATCGAGCACCAACCCGAGGATTGTTTGTTCATGATTTCCGTTCCGAATATTGCCAACCTGTGGGTGCGGCTCAATTTAATGATCGGCCGCTTCGATTACGCCGACCGCGGCATTCTTGATAGAACGCATCTGCGCTTCTTCACACGCAAGAGTCTGGTTGCCATGGTCGAAAATGCCGGTTTGAGGATTCTCTCCATTCGGGCTACGCCGATCCCCTTGGAGTTAATATCGAATTTCTTTAACACTTCGCCTGGCAGATTCCTTTACGGTCTGCTTGCCCGCTGTACGGCGCTCATGCCGACTCTGCTTGGTTATCAGTATATTGTGGAAGCGAGAAAGAGATGAGTCATACAAACGAGAAGATCTTTATTGTATTGCCTGCCTACAACGCTTCGAAAACATTGATCCGCACCCTCAACGAAATCCCCTCGGAATACCGGCAGAACATCATTCTGGTTGACGATGCATCCCAGGATAATACGGTGGAAGTTGCCCGCCAGGCCAGGATCCCCGTGATCGTGCATCCCAGGAATCGGGGATATGGCGGGAATCAAAAAACCTGTTATACCGCGGCCCTGGCGCGTGGAGCAGACCTGGTCGTAATGCTGCATCCCGATCACCAGTACGATGCCAAGGTGATCCCGCAATTGATTCAACCCATTCTGGATGGGGAGGCCAGCGCCGTTTTCGGCTCCCGTATGCTGGGCGGCCTGCCCTTGGAGGGAGGCATGCCCTGGTGGAAGTATGTGGCCAACGTGGTGCTGACGGCTTTGGCCAATATCGTCTTTTGTCATTACCTGACAGAGATCCATTCCGGGTTTCGGGCCTATTCACGGAGATACCTGGAAACAGTCCGTTTTATGGAAAACAGCGATGATTTTATCTTCGACACGGAGATCATTGCCCAGGGGATGATGTGTAATCTCAGGTTCCAGGAGGTCCCAATTACCACCCGGTATTTCCCGGAGGCCTCCTCCATCAACTTGAGGCGGAGCATCGTCTATGGGTTTGGAATCCTGTGGGTCTTGTTAAAGTTCTGGCTGCACCGCTCCGGCTGGATGCAATTCAGCTATTTGATGCCGAATGAGAGGTCCACCTTCCATCGGACTATTCCAAATATTTTTTATACGAAGTTGAAATCAAAAGGGCAGCACCGTGGAAAATAAGCACGCGGTGCCGGTGACGGAATAATATAACTCAAATGTTCTAATTTCTCCTTGCTGGGTGTAAAATTGTAGCAATATTTATCCCTATGAATAACTTTACCCCACGTCTCTCCCAGCAGGAAATTTTAAGATATCGCGGCGGTCGTTTGGGGATCGCGGCGGTGCCCGGCGCGGGTAAGACCCACATCCTGTCTGCGCTGGCGGCACAGATCATCCACAGCGGCTCGCTTGGCGATGATCAGGAAGTGTTGATCGTTACCCTGGTCAATTCGGCAGTTGACAATTTCGAAGCGCGCATCAAACGCTTTTTCCAAAATCCCATCCAGGCGCTGTACAAATATCGGGTCCGCACATTACATGGTCTGGCCCATGATATCGTCCGTGAGAAACCAGCCCGGGTGGGGCTGGAGGAGCGCTTTGCCATCATCGACGAGCGCGAGGCAGGTTTTATCCGCCGCGATTCGGTCAATGCCTGGCTGGCCTCCAATTCATTGGATGACTATCTCGATCCATCCCTCGACAATCAAAAGCGGGACTGGGTGCGGCGTGACCCGCTGCCCGACATGGTGGACCAGCTGGCCCTGGCTTTTATCCGCTCCTCAAAGGACCGTCTTCTGACTCCCGAAAACGTGCGCGCCCGCCTGGACGCGTCTCCTGTCTCCCTGCCTCTTGCCGAGCTTGGCTATAGCATCTACGCCGACTACCAGCGTGCCCTCGCCTATCGCGGCGCCGTGGATTTCGACGACCTCATCCGCCTGGCACTGACCCTGCTGGAAACAGATGAAGAATTTTTGGAGCGGCTGCGATTCCGCTATCCATACATCCTCGAAGATGAGGCCCAGGATTCGAGTCTTTCCCAGCAGCGCATCCTGGGTCTGCTGGCAGGGGAGGGCGGCAACTGGGTGCGCGTCGGAGATCCCAACCAGGCCATCTTCGAGACCTTCACCACGGCCGACCCGGAGCTCCTGCGCCAGTTCATCCGCGAAAACCCGCATGCGGATATGCCCGAGTCGGGCCGCTCGCAGCCTTCCATCATCGGGCTGGCGAACCACCTGATCGACTGGGTCATGACCTCGCATCCCGACCCGGCGGCCCAGGGCGCCCTAAGCGCGCCATATATTGTCCCCGTGCCGCCTGATGATCCCCAGAAGAACCCACCGGAGAATCCAGAAGCGGTCAGATTCATCAGCAAGCGATACACGCCGGAAGAGGAGCTGGACGCGGTGGTGAAATCGGTCAAAGCCCTGATGGATTCTGTATGGGATTTTCCGGACGAAGAAAAACCAACCGTGGCGATCCTGGTGCCGCGCAATCAGCGCGGTATCGAGGTGGTGGAGGCGCTCAAGCGCCGTGGCGTGGACACAATCGAGCTGATCTCGTCCACTTCGAGCACCCGGGCGGCGGCCGGCGCATTGAATTATCTATTATCGTTTCTGGCGGACCCGCAGTCCGCGAGCAAGCTGGCCAAAGCCTACCAGGTGTTCCGCAGAGACTGGCGCGAAAAGCCTGAAGAGAAGAAAAGAAACGGAACAAGCGATAGCGGAGACGAGGAACAGCAGGAGGCCGGAGGCGACCAGACGACGGAAGAGCCGGCGTACACCATCAGCCAGTTATTAACCAAAATCAACCTGCTGTTGCGCAAGATGGAAAATGTGGAGGACTTCATCGCTCCTCACCAGGCCGATCGCTGGCTGGCCGCTGTCGGCCAGGCCGAGCCGGAGCAGGTTGTCCAGGAACTGGTCACATTCCGGGTGGCTGTCAGGCGCTGGCTGAGCGCGGTCATGCTGCCGATCGATCAATTGGTGTTGACGCTTGCCCAGGATGTCTTCACCTCCGCGCCGGACCTGGCATTGTCCCATAAGCTGGCGCTCGTCCTGCGACAGGCTGCAAATGAGCACCCGGACTGGCGCCTTCCCGAGCTGACATCTGAGCTGGCAGTGATCGCCAAGAACGAGCGGCGCTTCATCGGCTTTTCCACGGATGATTCGGACTTCGACCCCGAGCGCTATCGCGGCAAGGTGGTGGTGACTACGATGCACAAAGCCAAGGGACTGGAATGGGACCGGGTCTACCTGATGTCGGTCAACAACTACGACTTCCCGTCCAATATGCTGAACGACCGCTTTATTTCGGAGAAATGGTTTATCCGCGGCAACCTGAACCTGGAAGCGGAGGCACTTGCCCAGCTCAGCGCGCTCGCATCGAACAGTGAATATGAGTGGTATGAGGAAGGCCGGGCGACCGCGGCATCCCGCATTGACTATGTCAAGGAACGCCTGCGGCTGTTCTACGTTGGCATCACGCGCGCCAAACGCGAGCTGATCGTCACCTGGAACTCCGGCCGCCAGGGCGATGCCACGCCCAGCCTGCCGATGGCGGATCTGATGGGCTGGTGGGAAGTGATCACACAATAATTACGGAAAGTGCATTGATCTCACTTTGACAGAATTGGAGAAGAGTCATGAAAAAAAGGATATTACTCTCCCTGGTAGCAGCAACCGTGTTCCTCCTGGCAGCCTGCGGGAAAGCTGCTTCCCCACGGTCGGGCTATGCCGCTCAAATGGCACCGGCGATGGAAAAACTGACCACATGGCAGGGAACGAACGCCCGGCTTGAGACACTTTTCAACGAATCTGTCACTGTTGCAAATGGAGCCGGCATGACGCGGATGGAAATGATCGATCTGTATAATATGGCGACAGACTATAAGATCACCCGTGAGGACTATATCAATCTGGGTTTCTCGCCCCTGGACGCGGTCGCGCGCGAATCCCTGAAAGTTGCGAATGAGGGCAAGGAGGTTGAAAGCCTGCTATCATCCGTCACACCGGACCAGGATATCAAGTCGGCCCACGAGGCGATTCTTCAGTGCATCCAGACCCGTTCTGCCTTCGCACAGAAATTATCCTCCGCGATCAAAAACCTGGGCCCGGTCGATCTGAGTGAGGATGACTCGGTTTGCAAAACATTTGATGCCTCTCTAAAACAAGTGACCGATTATGTAAATGGGCATTAAGCGCCCGGGCCTGTTCCATGAAAAACGGTCCCCTCGACATTACGTCCGGGACCGTTTTTGATTCCGTGAGAGCAGATGGGATTTGAATCTTGCGGCTGGCCTGCTTACGGCATCTTCAAATCCAGGATCTCATCACTTACACCATTTTGTGTATCGGCGTTAAGATAATGACAGGTATCACACGTTTGGTCTTGCGCCGGTAATCATCGAAACTTGACATCATCTCGACCATCTTGTTGTACAAACGGGTTCTTTCCGGTTCCTCTGCAACGGCTGCGCGGGCCTGGAATTTTTCCGTCCCCACTTCCACAGTGACCATGGGATCGGCCAGAATGTTGTAATACCAATCTGGATTGGTTGGCGCGCCTCCTTTGGAGGCGATTACGATAAACCTGTCACCATCCTGCACATAGGCGACCGGATTAATTCGCTCCTGCTGGCTCTTGGCTCCCCGGGTATGTAATAGAAGTAATGTCTTGCCTTCGAACCGCCCGCCGACCTTGCCCTGATTCGCCCGAAATTCCTCCACAATTCCTTTGTTGCTTTCGCTTACGAGGCTCATATTCGTTTCCTTTCTACAAATTCGATGCGTTCCAGAAAGTCCTTCTTACCCATCATGGATTAGAAGTGTTTTAAGCCAGATCGAACCTGCTAACAATTCAGGCAACTGCATGTTCTTTCGAACCAACAGGCTATTCCGTGGAAGTCCCCGGGTTGTAAACATCCATATCCTGTCTGGAAAGGGGATTGTAAAAGGCGTGCAGAAGTCATACACTGGAAGGAAATCGCCGAGATTTTGTCCAAGAAAGTGATGCCATGATTGTAAATCGCAGCCTGTTCTCCACGCTGATCAGCCTTGCATTTCTTTTATCCGTATTCCAGCCCGGGACAACAAAATCGTTGGCACGGGAGAACTTGGTCGCTTTCGAGTCGATCAATTTTGTTACCAACATTGAAACGATCGGCATAGCGGTCAGTGGAGCGGGGTTGCCGTCCACAGCCGGGTTGTCATACCGCCAGAGTGGTGAGGCTGTCTGGCGCACGGGACAACCCCTTGTGCGGATTGACGATGGCCGCTTGATCGGCAGCCTGTTCAATCTTTCCCCGGCCAACTCCTATGAGATCAAAGTGCTGAGCGGAGACGCTGAAATCAGTGGTTCAGCAACCACGCAACCCGACCAGCTGTCTTTTACTCCGGCAGGGACCTTGTATGTTGACGACGATGCGCCCCCCGGTGGGGACGGCTCAACCACCGCACCGTTCCAGACCATCCAGGAGGCGGTCAACCGTGCCGGACCAGGTACGCAGGTGCTGGTCAGTGACGGTATCTACCGGGAGGCGGTCGTCTTTCCACAATCCGGGACACCCGGGAGCTGGATCCAGGTGAAAGCCGCAGGCAGTGCAGTGATCCTGGACGGTGCAGATCGACTGCTTGGGAATATATGGACGGCAGCTTCCACGGGGCGTGTCTGGTACACAAAGATCAATGGACCGGTTGCCTACCTGGCGCGGGATGAAAATCGGTATTATCAATATGACGATAAAACGGGATTAATCCAGGGGATCGGACATGGCAAAGTCTCCATAAATGAAGGCTGGTATTATGAGCCGTCCACCTTGAGACTCTATGTACGCAGCCTGGATTCTCCGGCAAATCACACCTGGGAGGTGCCGCGTCTGAACCATGCTTTTGACGTAGCAGCCCGTGACTGGATCTGGATCGAAGGGTTCGAGGTCCGCTTCTACGGTACGACAACCAACGGCTGTGGCGTGTGTACGCTCAATGCATCCCACCTCGTGATCCGCGGCAACCAGATCCATAATATGCAGCTGGGAATTTTTGTCAACTGGAATGGCACCAGTACCAGTACGCAGGGGAACGACACCCGCATCGAGGGCAATGATGTATCTGATCCGGGGATCTATGGCTGGCCGTGGGCGGCGCTGAAAAGCAGTCCCATGGAGGGGACCGGGATCATCGTCAGGGGCCATATCGGCGCGATCGTGCGTGACAACACAGTGCACAGCTACTTCAATGGGATCTATA
>JBLMZU010000089.1:0-4756 GCA_050258995.1 Bacteroidota bacterium | reverse complement strand
GAGCAAAGCCAGACGATCTGGCGAGAGATGAACACTGCAGGAAACTTTGGACAAGACTGGGCCAGCATCTATCTTGGCGATGTTGCCTTGAATCGCGGTGAAGTGGATCTGGCGCGTAGCCTCTATCAAGATGTGGTTACCCTGTTAAGGGAAATTGGAGATATCAATTTCCTGGCCTACGCGGTCCGGCGTTTAGGACAGCTGTTGTGGCGAAATGGGGATTATGGGGAGGCGATCGCCCTTTGCAAAGAGAGCCTGGACTATAACCAGCAGGTCGGTTCCCCGCGCGGGGTGTTCGGTTGCCTGGCGGGATTTGCGGCGATTGCAATTGCGCAGGGAAGATATCAATACGCGGCCCAACTGATGGCAGCGGTCGAAACGCAGATGGTTTCGATGGGCATTACTCCCATGTATATGGACCGGCAGGAATATGACCGTAACCTGGCCCGCCTGCGCACACAATTGGACGAGAAGACTCTGACCAGGTTCTGGGCGAAAGGCAGGGAAATGTCCCTCGACCAGGCTTTGGCCATGGTCCAGTAAAAGACATAACACTGAATACCATCCGTATGGAAGGTCCCTTGCCGATACCGGTGACGGGACCTTTTATGATTCCCAGTACACGCGAAAAACACGGAAAAATACACGCCGCAAAACATGCTTCCAGCACTACTGGTGGACGATTGCTGGCTACACTGGGACCATCGATGAGCGATCTAAAGGAGTGTTGCATGAATACCCTGTATCAGCAAACTTCTGTCTCAGTCGAGGCCCTGGAAGCCAGTTCTTTTAACTACATTAACTGGATTTCATCGCTTCCTAAAATTGAGCTCTCTAAGCAAACCAATGTAACCTTGATCTCAGCGAATGCACCCGTGTTGTATTTCAACGCAGCCATCCAGCCCGACTTCCATGGAAATACCGAGCAAAGGGTCGAACAGACAAAGGAGTATTTTATTGGTCAGGGAAAATCCTTCAATTGGCTGATCACACCTTCCTCACAGCCTTACAACCTGGCACAACAAGTTCTCCAGCAGGGCGGCGAATTTCTCGAGGCTGTACCCTACATGGTTTTACGCCTTGATGAAATGCGACGCGAAACAACAGCACCACCGGACTTTCACACAGAGCTGGTCCTGACTCCCGAAATGGTCCATGCATAGACCTCAATCTACTGCCAAGCCCGGTCCTATCCCTACGCTACAGATCAGTTGTTTGATGTCCTGTTCGATCTGCCGCTGGAGGATGGAGCTGCGCTCCAACTCCTGCTAGGTTATCTGGACGACCAGCCGGTTGCCACCTACTCGGTTTTCCTGGACAAGGAAATTGCCGGATTTTACAGCCTGACGACCCTGCCCGAATTCCGCGGCCAGGGACTGGGCACTGCCATCTCCATCGCAGCCGCTGATCTTGCCGTGGACCATGGATATGAATCGGTCATGCTTTTGTCGGAGCCCATGTCCCGTAATCTGTGCAAGCGGATGGGTTTCGTGGAAACTCTTGCCAACATGGGCATCCTGCGTATGTATGCTTCATGATCCTGGCGCTCACTTTGATGCCTTGATTTCCTCCCGGATCATTCATGTGTGAAATTGAATAACAATGGCAAAAAACACCTTCAAAACATGTTCAAAAACATGCTGAATAGCGGCCTACAAATAAACTTTGAATATCGACCGGGAGCACAACCAACTAGACCCCCGGTCAAGGAGACAAAATGTTTAAAAATCGTTTTCTGTTCGTGCTCGGCCTAACCTCAATCGTGATCGTCAGCCTGGTAATTTCCAGTTTTCGGATCGGCGCTTCCCCATCGGACCGTTCGGATGCGAATGACTTTTATCAGCGTCACCCCACCTGGACCGGATCAGCCTCCGTACCAGTGGCGTACTCGGATTACTTCCAGCGCCATCCTGAGCTATCGGACCTGGCAAGATCAGGACAAGGCGCCTCTGACTACGCCGAGCGGCATCCCGAGATGAGTGCAGCGGCTGCATCCTCGGTAGACTCGACCGATTACTACTTCCGCCATCCTGAATTGAGCGCCTTAGCCGCTCAGGTCTCCATTGACCTCACTGATTACTATTTTCGCCACATCAACGACAGGTAACTTCCCTTGTGCGGCAGCCACTCCCATTTGTTCTCCTCCGGGAGCGGTACGCGAGCCTGCATCAGGTTAATCCTGATGCAGGCTTTTGGGCCGGGCAGGTTCTGATATCGAGATATTGCTGGCATCCCTCCTTGGTGAGAGAACGTGTCACTCGCGATTTCTCAGTTCGGCATGGGTTTTCGCGAAGCACCCCGCCGAGTTTTTGACCGTAGGTCTCAACCAAAGCCACCGCTACACATCAATTCTACCCCGCATACTCGGCACAAAACATTGAAGCATCCTGTTGATGGTTGACAGATTTTCTTTATTGATGACCAACGATGCGATGCGGCACATAGGGTTCTTCCAGCTATGTAACTTCGTCTGGGGTTAGCTTAACGGACAGCGCACCGGCGGCTTCTTCCAAATGTGATATCTTCGTTGCCCCGATGATGGGTGCTGATACTGGCTCTTTTTGTAATAACCAGGCGAGGGCAATATTAGTGCGTGGAATTCCATATTTCTTTGCAAGCTCCGCAACCCGCTCCACAACCTGTTGGTCTGTTTCCACGGTGGAATCATATTTGCCTTTTGCAATTTGATCGGTCTCCGAACGAAGCGTAGTTTCGGAAGACCAATCACGCGTCAATCTCCCTGATGCAAGTGGGCTATAGGGGATCACTCCAATCTTCTCTTCACGGCAAAGCGGCAACATCTCACGCTCCTCTTCACGATAGCGGAGATTCAGGTGATTCCGCATCGAGACGAAGCGGGTCCACCCATGTTTCTCGGCAACGTGCAGCGCCTTCTGGAACTGCCACGCGAACATGGAAGAGGCACCTATGTAGCGCGCCTTACCAGCCTTCACTACGTCATGCAGCGCTTCCATCGTCTCCTCGATCGGAGTGTCGTAATCCCAACGATGGATCTGGTAGAGATCCACATAATCCATCCCAAGACGCTTCAGGCTGTGGTCGATCTCGCTCAGGATCGCTTTACGAGACAGTCCCTCGCCATTCGGCCCTTCGTGCATTCTGCCGCGCACCTTGGTAGCGATTACGACTTCGTCCCGATTCGCGAAGTCCTTCATCGCGCGGCCGACAATTTCCTCACTCTTTCCTGTGGAATAGGAGTTGGCTGTATCGAAGAAATTGATTCCAAGCTCAAGGGCTTTCTGGATGATTGGCCGGCTGTTTTCTTCGGTGAGCACCCATTTGTGGACATAATGCTCTGGGTCTCCAAACCTCATACAACCGAGGCAGATACGAGAGACTTTCATCCCGGTTGAGCCTAATCGAACGTATTCCATGATTTTCTCCCATCAGATGTTTTCTTTTATCTAGCATTTATTTTGAACTTGTGTGCCGCCCAACAGACTATCGAAAAACCCAAATTGGAGATTTTCTATAGTGCAAGTCTCTTCATACATTAACACCATGCGCAGATATGCTTTACTTGCTTTTTTCCACTTATTCGACAGTTTCAACTGTTGACGTTACCCGCTGGTGGGCGGGATGAGATAACGCTGCTTTGATGGAACCAACTTCAAGCCACAGAAACCCTTTGAAAACGCGCAGACTGCCACCAGTTGGGTGCAAGCTGTGATGCGTGGCTACGCAGTTTCTAGTATCCATATGTTTCAAACCACGCCACAAATACCGAAAGTCCCACGATGATCAATATCGTTAGCAAAGTGATGCTAACCCATTCCTTTAGCTTGAATTTCCAGTTGATTACTGGTTTTACCCATAATCTGGTCCAGCTAAATTTCCAATACTTCAATAAGCTATTGACATCGGGTTTTACGTCATACAACTCACCTGCCAATGCTGAAGCTATGGATGTGCTCAGTATCAGCGCAAAGAGTTCCACCGAAATCAACAACCAGTCATTCAGACCAAAGGACTTGCCCATAGTCAGCGGTGCCAAAAACACTATAAACGAGTAAAAAGCGCCGGTGAACGCCAAGGCAATGGGCGATTGAAGGAATAAACCGATAATGAAGTAGATTATTAATGCCATTCCATTTCGAATGAGGATATGGGTGAACATATCTGATTGTGAAACGAACTCGCTAATGTTCTTTGCCCCTAGCATCTTCATCAAGAACGCCCATTGTCCGAATACGCTTAACATGGCATTGGGGAAAAGATATATCAGTATCCACACAAGGAAGAAGACTGAAAGGAAAAACTTGGTATTAAACCAGAGCCATTTAAGAAGAAGGGTAATCTTGGTTTTCATTTTGGCTTTGCTTCCAAAAAATGAAGGGTCCTTGTCAGGCTGGGCCACCCAACAGCCAGCCTTATGCCCCTTCGGCGTACAGCTGGGGAGAAACCGGCTTGGAAACGGAAATTTGCCAAAGCTCAGAACAAGGCCCGAAAACGCGCAGATTCCCAGCAGTCAGTGTACCCGGTGTTGAGCAGCGCTTACTTTCTAGGGATGTTTTCTTATTTGAAAGGAGCAATTTAATCGGATGTACTCCAAGTAATGCACCTTCCAGTCCAGTCCGTTGAACCTGTTTCAGCAGTAGCGCTAACATCAAAGCAGTAGTACAGGCTGGTAAAAAGCCAATAGAAAATAGGATGAACAGGTCCAAACCATTACCTTCTCTTGTCAGAGCCAATAATCCCCAGCCCACAACATTGGCCCCTATCCACCAACCTGCCC
>JBLMZU010000088.1:0-3405 GCA_050258995.1 Bacteroidota bacterium | reverse complement strand
GCCTGCCACGGCGACGATGCCGCCCACCGGCCCGACCACCGACCCGAACATCCCGGTGGCGGTCGTACCCACCGCGGCTGCCGGCAGCCCGTCGGCGGTCGCCAACTCCCGCACCACCATCTACAGCGGTCCGGGCACCAATTATGTAGTTTATGGCGCCTTCCTGAACGGACAGAGCGCCCTCATCACCGGCCGGAGCGAAGATGGCCAGTGGTGGGCGATCAGCGTCCCGGTCGCGCCAGAGGGTACCGGCTGGCTCAGTGCCAGCGCAGTGACGGCGTCAGGCGCAGGCAATGTGCCGGTACTGCCCACGCCGCCCGTTCCACCGACCACCGCCATGGTCCCGCCCGAGCCAGGTGATCCCCAGGCGACCGCCATCGCAAACGTCTTTGTGCGCAGCGGCCCGGCCGTCAACTTCCCGGCTTATGGGGTTGCCAATGCGGGCACCACCGGACGCGTGATCGGCGTCAGCGAAGACCGCCAGTGGTGGGTGGTCCGTCTGAACCCTGCCAATGTGGGCGTGGGCTTCGGCTGGGTGATGGGCCAGTACGTGCAGACGAGCAATACCGAAAACATGCAGGTCGTCGAAAACCCGGAGACCCCAGTGCTGGTCATCCCGCCGGCACCTCCTTCAGGGGCCGCCATCGCCACGGCAACCGATTTCATCAACGTGCGGACCGGCCCAGGCACGAACTTCCCTGTGCTGGTGGTCGCTCCTCCGGGCTCTACCGCCGAGATCACCGGCCGCAGCTCGGACAATGCCTGGTGGCAGGTGCGGGTCCCCACCCGGGTGTCGTCGAACGGCCTGGCCTGGGTGTCCGCCAGCTTCGTGGTCGCACAGAACACGACGAATGTACCTGTAGTCAATGCACCGCCGGCGCCCCCGACTGTTGCCGCGGTGCCCCCCATCGCCAGCGCCGGAGGATGCAGCATTGTCTCTCAATCTCCTGCCAACAATGCAACCTTCAATGCGAATACCCCATTCACAGCCACCTGGGTGCTGCAAAACAGCGGCTCGCAGGCCTGGGACCGGACGAGTGTCGACATCCGCTTCGTGAGCGCACTGAGTAATGTAGTGCTGCACACCGGGCCCAGCCTCTTTGACCTGAGCACGAATGTCAACCCGGGCGGCACGTACAACTTCAGCCAGTCCATGCTGGCCCCGTGGAGCACCGGCAATTATGGCGAGGTCTGGGAGGTGGTGCAAGGCAACCGCCAGATCTGCCAGTTCTCAGTGTACATCACCGTACCGTAAACAATGACACGATGCGCTAACTAAATCGGACCTTCCATACACAAAGAGTTTTAAGGATGCCGGCCGCTTAAGCCGGCATCCTTAAAAGACGGCGATTTTTTTCAAGTAGTCCGAGAGGGAGAGGAGCTTTCTATTTTGGCTGGGAGGCTGATCCGGATTGGGCTACAGGGCAGATAGAACAAAAATAAAACATTTTATTGCATGACCGGCATACGCCAGGCAGGTATGCTTTGGCGAGAACAAGGAGGAGCCAGTGCCAGAAGAGATCATCCGCCAATACCTGTTTGATCGACCGGGTCATTACCAGATCCGCGTGCAGGGCTCTCTGGACAAGTTTTGGCTTGAGCATCTCGAAGGCCTGGAGATCTCGACCATGCCTTGGGGGATTTATCCCCAGGTGACGCAGATCAACGGCTGGCTGGCCGATCAGACCGCCCTGGCCGGTCTGCTCGAGCTGTTGAACGACCTGGGCCTGGTGATCCTGACCGTGGAGCGTCTCGAATCGGCTGAAGAGACTGGACCCTCTCACCAGTGAATTGAAAGAAATCAATGGATCTACATCAATTCTTTTCGATCATCATGAACCTGTCCACCCTGGCCTTTGCCGTGACCAGCATGCTGGTGATGGGACTGAGCCTGACGATGGCCCAGATCAGCGCGCCTTTGCGCAATACCCACCTGGTGCTGGCAGCTCTGGCGGCCAATTTCATCCTGGCGCCCGCCCTGGCCTATGGGATCGGCAGGCTTCTGCCGCTGAACGATGGGCTGCGATTCGGCTTGATCGTGGCATCCACGGCAGCCGGCGCGCCGTTCCTGCCCAGGCTGGCCCAACTGGCGAAAGGGGACGTAGCCTTCTCAGTAGGGTTGATGGGGCTGTTGGTGATCACGACGATCTTTTACATGCCGGTCGTGCTGCCGCTCCTGCTGCATGGGGTGACCGTCAGCCCCTGGCAGATCGCCCGGACGCTGATCCTGCTGATGTTCCTGCCTCTTTCCATTGGCTTGTTGATCAACTCCCGTTATGGAGAGGCCGCAGGTAATTGGGTTCCCTACCTGGCGAAAGCCTCCAATATCGCCCTTGTTTCCCTGTTGGTGTCAGGCCTGATCGCCAACCTTCGTGCCATCCTGGAGATCATTGGTCCCAGCGGGATCCTGGCGGCGCTGCTTTTCTTGCTTTCATGCCTTGCGGCAGGGACTCTGTTGGGCGGCAGGGAGTATCCCATCCGCTCCGTGCTCGGACTGGGCACGGCCCAGCGCAACATGGCAGCAGCCCTGGTCGTTGCCACAGCCAACTTTTCCCAGGACCCGGCCGTGATCGTGATGATCCTGGTGCTCGGCCTGGTGGACCTGTCGGTCCTGCTGTTCATTGCCAATCGATTGGGAAGGAGAATTTATGATCCACAACCTGCTGGATGAGCTGACATAGGAAAGCGATCGAGGCAGCAAATACATCCAGAATCGGCGTTCATAACTTTTCAAATCAAGGTTCAAAAAGGAGAAAATACTATGTCACTCAAGGAATACAAACCCGGCTCCGCTTTTACCGGAGTACTCGGGCGCACCTTCGATAAGTCGGAGCCTGCCTGGCCGGAGCCGCCGCGTTCGAAGAAAGGCGCGCCCAATGTACTCTTCATCGTCCTGGACGATACCGGCTATGCCCAGCTTGGCTGCTACGGCAGCCCGATCCACACGCCCAACATGGATGCCCTGGCGGCCAACGGTGTGCGCTACAGCAACATGCATACCACGGCCCTGTGCTCGCCCACCCGTTCCTGCATCCTGACCGGGCGCAACCACCACTCCAATGCCATGGCCTGCATCACCGAAGGCTCGACCGGCTTCCCCGGCTACAACGCCAACATCCCGTTCGAGAACGGCTTCCTCTCGGAGGTCCTGCTGGCAAATGGCTACAACACCTATGCCGTCGGCAAATGGCACCTGACCCCGGCCGACCAGATCTCGGCCGCCGGTCCCTATGACCGCTGGCCGCTGGGGCGCGGCTTCGAGCGCTTCTACGGCTTCATGGGCGGCGAGACCCACCAGTATTACCCCGAGCTGGTCTCGGATAACCACCAGGTGGAGCCTCCCAAGACCCCCGAGCAGGGCTATCACCTGACCGAAGACCTGGTGGACAAGGCAATCAGCTTCAT
>JBLMZU010000087.1:0-20528 GCA_050258995.1 Bacteroidota bacterium | reverse complement strand
GGTGGTTTTTTCGAAAATATCTATACCCTGGATCGAAACAGGGAGTCGATCAAGTTGATCGATTCACAGTGGAATCCTCTCATGGAATACGATTGCGGGATCGCCTTCTAGAGGGTGACCGTCCTTGCAGGCAGCCCGCACCGCTGTGGACAAAGCATTCATCAGAATGATATGGACACACTGTCTGCAGCCTGTATAATTCTTCTACATCGCTGCCATGGAGGACAGACTGGATGCCGAAAAAAAAGAAAAAGAAGCAAAGCCACTGGCTGCTCATTGCCATTGCAGGCATCTTCATCCTGGCGATCGCCTGGGCGCTGGTTTCTGCCTTCTTTAATTTGATCTACGGCTTCATCCTGGCGAATCCCTGGATCTACCTGGTCATCCCTGCTGTTGCCATCGTCGCTTGGTTGCTCTACAAACAGGATCAAAAGAAGCAAAAAGCTGAGGAGGAAAGGCAGCTCCAGTTGGAACAGGAGATCCGGGGCCAGCAGATCCAGCAAAGGCTGGATCACCGCGCAGACGAGCGAAAGATCCAGGAGGATAGCCGGGTCAAGGCCATCCTCTCCCATAAGGCCGAATGGGGTGACGATATGTGCCAGTGGATGATCGACCACCACATCAACCCCTACAAGCCGTCCACGATGGAAATCATGAACAAATACAAACAGTGGGGCAAGGATAACTGCCAGCGCCTGCTCCAGCAAAAAGTTGAGGCTGGCATGACCGAGGAAATGGTCCAGGCTTCCTACGGCAAGCCTCCGGTCATCGATGAGAGGGAAAGCACCGCAAAGGACGAAAGATACCGCTACGTATACGGCCGGCCGCGACGGGATGCTACCTATATCTGGTTCAAGAATGGGGTGGTGATGAGGATCAAGCAGTAGTCTGGGTACTGTACTGTCCATCAATGCCAGGTAATTCCTGTCTCAGGCTCCCGGGAGATGAAATTTCCCCAGCACAAGACCCTCTTTCGAGGGTCTTTTTGCTCGAAACGAGGCCCGGTTATGGCAGGGAGCCGGTGACGCTGCTGTCGTGATTGCCCACTTTGGGCCCGGCAGCCACATCACGGCGATGACCACCAGGGAGGAAATAATGGCATATTCAAGAGGGCCTTGTCCCTTGTCCTGCGGTACTTATTGGACTTTCCCCTCCTGGTCAGCCTGGTCCCAGCCACACCACCAGGCCCGCATAAGCTCTTCATTCAGGCCGATATATGGATTATGCCCACGCCGTTTGCCCTGATCGAAGGCATGGATGCCCTCCATGAATGCAATGGTCCGTTCCAGGTTTGTAATAACTTCGGGTATCTTCTTCATACTACGAATAAGCTTCTTTTTAACTATATACGTCTGCTTTTTGGAATACCCAAAAGGCAGGCTTTCTAATGCGATTCGTTTCTTACACTAGACTCCGATCCCATTCCCAAAGTTCCCAAAGCTGATATAAGATAGTACTGATCTACGAGTAAAGCGGAAAGACCCGTCTTCGAGGGCCTCCCGGTAGGGTACCCTGGCTGCCTATCCTGGAGGGCCGCTAGTAGTTTAGATTGGTCAGCATAAGCAGGCTCATGGCGATTATTAAGAGAACGATCGCCACAAGAATCGCAATCTTCAGAATGTTCTCCATCCTGGTATTCTCGATCTGAAGGTACGCTGAAACAGTCTCGACGGCTGCGGGCTCAACCAGGCCAGGAGAATGCAACAGGTCCTGTCCACAAAACTGACAGACAACAGCCTCCGCCCGAATGGTTTCCTGGCAGTACTGGCATCTTTTCATGCCCTCGGGCCCGACCTGATTTATTTCCCGGCTCCTGCGGTTTGGCTTAAGAAGAATGGCCATGGGGATGGCAGCGATAAACATGGCCGCTCCAAAGAACCACCACTTCCAAAAACGATGCCCCTTGTCATAGGCAATCATGGCCGGTATAAGTCCAATCAAGACATCAAGAGCGAGTAGGGATTTGTAGTTCATGGCTGCGTTGTAATCTCACGATGAGTACCTTTCCTTTGGTTTGGTACATGACCGTAGTAAAAACAGAAGGATACATTTTGTAAGGATGGTGCAACGTTCCTACAATTCAAAAATCCTAAAATATGTCCTATTATTTTTGCCGAGGATACAATGAAAACCCTACTCACCGTCGCCATCATTGCACTGGCAGTCGTTGGACTTGTTTTTGGATGGTTTTATATATACGGACCTTGCGGTACGAACGTTGTTGGACGGTCAATTTCTGAACTGCAAAATGCTGACTCCAGGTATGCAGATGCCTTTCAGGTTGCCTCCACATCGTCCAGGGCGGAGTTTGCAGGTTCGATCAGCCGCCTGCAAAAAATTGAGCAGGCCACAGGCCGGATACATGTCCCGGCCTGCCTGGAACCTGCAAAGATAATTTTTGTAAAAGGCATGCAGGAGGGGATCGCCGGGCTGACCGCCTCTTCAAGACAGAGCGAAGTCGCCAAGGGACATCTGCATTCCAGTACGTCGCTGCTGAAATCCGGAACCAGTGAATTAGTGACGATTTCAGAATGCGCACCATTTTGTATCACCAATAGAAATCCAGCCAGCCCGAGGGTTGGAAAGCTACCCTGAGTTCGAGGTTCCGAAAAGAACTAAAATAGCCTGCCGGCCCTTCATTCATTCCGGGCCGGCTTATTTCGTGTAAATCCGTGAAGTCGCTGCACTTGCAACGGAAGCATTTGAGTTCCCCGCTTAAAAAAACACCAGCACATCTGCTGATGTGCTGGTTTCAGTGGGGGCTAGAACCCACAGTCGGGGCGAGAGGATTTGAACCTCCGACCTCTTGCACCCCATGCAAGCGCGCTAGCCGGGCTGCGCCACGCCCCGATTTGGCTGGCAGGGCAGTATTATAGTCGTGTTTGAATAATTCTGCAACACAATGACATTAGCGTTTGATTATGTTAAAATACAATCCGGAAGCTTAATGAGATTCAACAGATAAGCTGAAAGTGCCGTCTGGTGAATGGAATAGACGAAACGTTTGCGGTACGATGTTAAAGAAAATAAACCGGTGGAGTTCCCATGCCTGAGATGATTGAAGTTCAGATTGACAGTGTACGCGTCCACTTGATGACCCCACAGCGGCTGGTGGTTCTCAAACAGATGGATTCCGAGCGCTACCTCCCCATCTGGGTGGGACCCTATGAAGCCGAGGCGATCACTGTTGCCCTGCAGGAAGTGGAAATGGTCCGCCCACTGACACACGACCTGTTGAAGAATGTCTTCGGTGCGTTTAATGCCCGCATTACCCGCATTGAGATCGTCAAGCTGCAGAACGAGATTTTCTATGGAAGCATTATCGCCGAGCTGAATGGCCGGGAGATACATGTCGATTCGCGGCCGTCGGATGCTATTGCCCTGTCGGTCCGGGCCCATGTGCCGATCCTTGTCCATCCCAGTGTGATGGAGGAAGCCGGCATCGTCCCCGAGCAGGATATGCCCGAGGGAGAGACCGCCGAGGAGCCCGAGAAGAGCGAGGCCGCTCCTCTTCCGGAGGAAAGCAGCGAACGCCTCTCCGTCTTCGAGGATTTCCTGGAGAAGCTCGATTTCGACAAGCCCGAAGACGAAGGCAATACCGACGATGATGATTCACCGGATAAACCCAAAAAACCAAGGAATAAATGACAGAACCCCTGCCGAACGATTTCCCGTATGGGACCGAAAAACCCCCCGCCCCCGCTACGTCAACGGCAGTCCCGCACAGCCGAGAAGCCGAAGAAGCCGTCGTAGGGGCGGTTTTCATTAACTCCGAAGTTTATTACGATATCGCACAATTTCTCAGCCCGGACGATTTTTATATCCACCGTCACAAGTGGATCTGGGAGTGTTTCACCAGCCTGCACGAACAGCGCATCCCCATCGACCTGCTGACCGTTACCGACGAGCTGGAGCGGCGGGGCCAGCTGGGCGAGATCGGAGGCCCTGCCTATTTGACATCGCTGGTCAACCAGGTGCCTTCATCGCTCAACGCCGAGTCCTATGGACGCATTGTGGAGGGCTACGCCGTCCGCCGCAAGATGATCAACGCAGCTAACCAGATCGCCTCGATCGCCTACAACGAGCGCACCAGCGTGGACGATGTGATGAACGAGGCTGAGAAGGCCGTCTTCAACGTCAGCGAGCGGCGGCTCAAGCATGACCTGCAGCCGATCTCAAATGTGTTGAGCAACTACTATGATCGCATCGATGAACTCGCCAAGCGGCCCGACGATATCCACGGTGTGCCGACCGGATTCGTCGACCTCGACAAGATGCTGACCGGTCTGCAGCCCTCCGACCTGCTGATCATCGCCGGTCGCCCGGGCCAGGGCAAGACCGGCTTCCTGCTGTCCATCGCCAAGAACGCCGGACTGACACACAAAAAGCACGTCGCCATCTTCTCACTGGAAATGTCCAACGAACAGGTGGTCCAAAGACTGATCGCCCAGGAGACGGGCATCGACTCGCAGCGCCTGCGCACTGGCAGGCTGCAGGAACAAGAATGGCCGCTCTTCACTCATGCCATCGAAGTCTTCGGCGATACTCACATCTACCTGGACGACACTCCTGCCATCACTCCGCTCCAATTGCGAACGAAGTGCCGTCGCCTGCACATGGAGTTCGGTCTCGACTTGGTTATCATCGATTACCTGCAGCTCATGGGCGGCGACACCCGCAATGACAATCGTGTGCAGGAAGTGTCCTATATCTCGCGCAACCTAAAGATCCTGGCCCGTGAATTGAACGTCCCGGTATTGGCCGCCGCCCAGCTTTCCCGCGCCGTCGAGCAGCGCACAGACAAGCGGCCGGTGCTCTCCGATTTGAGAGAATCAGGCTCCCTCGAGCAGGATGCCGATATCGTCATGTTCATCTATCGACCTGACCAGTACGAGAAGGACACCGTCAAGCAAAATGTGGCCGAGATCATCGTGTCCAAGCACCGCAATGGTCCTGTGGGCAGCGTGGAACTGGTGTTCCGCGGCGCGCTGGCTAAGTTCGAAAATGCGGCGACGCGGGTGTTCAAACCGAATGAATAAATTCAAAGGTTTTACCGAATCAGAAACATTCTCCGTCATTCCCGACACATTCTTTCACCAGCTCCTGAAGCAGATCGAGGATGTGGCGGAGTTGAAGGTCACGTTATATCTGATCTGGCGCATCGAGCATATGGAGGGTCCATTCCGCGCTCTGAGCAAAATGGACTTCGATGCCCAGGACCTCGGTCTGGCAGCGGATGAGCTCACATCCGGGCTGGAGAAGGCCGTCAGGCGAGGAACCCTTCTCAAGGTCGAGAAGACTCGAGTTGAGCCTGGTCAAGGCGAAGCAGTGGAGTACTTTCTGCTGAACTCTCCGAGAGGTCGGGCAGGAGCGCAGGCGCTGGAAGGTGGAAAGTGGAATCCCGCAACGGGTGTTGCAGCTCCTCCGGTGGAGCGCCCGAATGTGTTCAAATTGTACGAAGAGAATATCGGTCCGCTGACGCCGCTGATCGCCGACGCGCTGAAGGATGCCGAGGGCATGTATCCGCCCGAATGGATCGCCGAATCCATCGAGCTGGCTGTTAAGAATAACAAGCGCAGCTGGAGATACTGCGAAGCGATTTTGAAACGCTGGAAGGAAGAAGGCCGTGCCGAAAAGCAGGATAGACGAGACGCTGAGAAAGATCACAGAAAATACATCCAGGGCGAATACGCCGATTACATCGAGCACTAGCCTCGGCGACCCGAACTGTCCCTTCTGCGGTGGACAGGGTTATCTGCGCCTCGACGTACCGGTGGGCGATCCGCGCTTCGGCAAGCTGGAGATCTGTGTCTGCCGCCAGCGGGATGTCAGCGAGCAGGTGCGCGAGCGTCTGTATTCGCTCAGCCGGCTGGATGAACTGAAAGGCCTGACCTTTGAGACCTTCCAACCGCGCGGCCGCAAAGGACTGGGGGAGATGCACGCCGCTTCGATCGAGATGGCATTCAACCAGGCCCAGCACTATGCCAGGCACATCAACGGCTGGCTGTTACTGCGCGGTGGCTATGGCGCCGGGAAAACGCATCTTGCGGCAGCGCTGGCCAACTTCGCCGTCGAGATTGGTGTGCCCACTCTCTTCTTGACGGTCCCCGATCTGCTCGATATGCTGCGTTTTTCCTACGATAGCGACGATACGACTTTTGAGGAGCGCTTCAACGAGATCAGGAATGCTTCGCTCCTGATCCTGGATGACTTCGGGACCCAGAACGCGACCGGATGGGCCCAGGAAAAGTTATTCCAGATCCTCAACTACCGCTACATCAACAAGCTGCCCTTGGTCGTGACAACCAATCTAAGCCTGGACGAGATCGAAGCACGCATTCGCTCGCGCCTTGCCGACCGGGAGTTGGTGACTGACGTGCGCATCCACGCCCCGGACTATCGCCGGCCGCTGGACGATACCGGTCACCCTGAGCTTTCCTCGCTCGATCTGATGACCAGCAAAACATTCGGCTCCTTTGAAGACCGCCTGCAGGAGGGGCTGCAGGCAGACGAGCTGAAGTCCTTGCAGAAAGCAATTAAAGCCGCCCATGCCTTTGCCGAAAAACCCAGAGGCTGGATCGTGTTGATGGGAGGGTTTGGATCGGGGAAAACCCATCTCGCCGCGGCGATTGCCAACTACCGCGCCGGGCTGGGTGACCCGCCGCTCTTCGTCATGGTCCCTGATCTGCTCGATCACCTGCGGGCAACCTTCAGCCCCGGCAGCAGCGTGGCCTTCGACCGCCGCTTCGACGAGATCCGCACAGCCTCCCTGCTCGTGCTCGATGACCTGGGCACCCAGTCCATGACACCGTGGGTGCGCGAGAAGTTATACCAATTGTTCAACTATCGCTACAACGCCGAGCTACCCACAGTCATTACCACATCGGATACGTTGGATGATATGGATGCCCGTATCCGCTCACGGTTGCTGGACGGTAAATTGTGTACAATCTATGGAATGAATGTACCCGGATATCATGGAAATCGCGGGAAGAAGATCAGGAAGTAATTAAAAGTCGGTTACATCTGTCCCCGGCGGTACCAGGAACAACGTTTCATCAAGGCAACATATCCATAAAAGCCAAAAACATCCAGCTGCGGATTTGCAACTGGATGTTCCTTTTAAACCTTCGGCACCGGCTTATTCCCTTCTCCTCGTTTGGTAACCTCCACCCATAACGCTCCTGCCAGCTCATGACCGATCAAATGATCGTACGGTTGTGCCAACAGTCGCAGCGGTCCCTTGAAGGGCGCACAGCTGAACAAATGGAAGGGAACCCCCGGGACAAGGCCCAGCTCGGCAAAGTAGCGCAGCTTGTCCTCGTCGTGCGTCCGCACCCGGCTGATCACGCAGTCCGAGCCGGAGGGAACATCGAGCAGGTTGACATCCTTGACAACCGGCATCACGCCGTCCTTGCTGGGAATGGGTTCGCCGTGTGGACAGCGCTTCGGGTGCCCGGTGATCTCGTCGATGCGATCCTCAACCTTGTCGTTCACGCCCAGGGCGAACTGGTCGGAAAGCTCGTGGGCCTCGTCCCAGCCATATTTCATCACCTGTACCAGGAAGACTTCCACCAGGCGGTGCCGACGCAGGGCCGGCATGGCGATCTTTTCTCCTTGTGGGGTCAGTCGGACGCCGCGATACAGCTCGTGCTCCAGGTAGTCCAACTCCTTCATCCGACCCACCATGCGGGCGGTTGCCTGCAGGGAGGCATTTGCGCTTTCCGCCAGCTCGTTCAGCCCCACATAACTTATATCCTGTTGCAGTCTGTAGATCTCAGCCGCATAACGTTGCATTGCGGGTGTTGCCATCAATCGATCTCCATACATGAAAAAGTTTCACCCTAGGTGAAACCGAAGTTCAAGCTAGTTTCTGGATTATTCCAGTCAACTCGATTATAACATTCCAATCAGACAACTTCACCCTAATTAGGAGATATAAATTGTTACCCACCTATCTACTGTCCCTGCGTGAGGGACTCGAAGCAGCCCTGATCATTGGCATCGTGCTCGGTGCCGTCAGCAAAATCCGCCGAAAAGATCTCGCTCCTGCCGCCTGGCTGGGGGTGTTAAGCGCCATTGGCGTCAGTATTTTGACAGCCATTCTTTTGACTACCTTCGGCATGTCCCTCCAGGATCCGGGCGAGGCGATCTTTGAAGGAATCACCATGATCCTTGCCGCCTGCATCCTGACCTGGATGATCTTCTGGATGAGCAAACAGTCCCGTTTTCTGAAAAGCGAGCTGGAATCCGGGGTGAACAAGGCCGCGGCATCCACAGGCAAGCTGGCTGTTTTCTGGCTGGCGTTTGTTGCCGTCGTCCGTGAAGGTGTCGAACTGGCCATCTTTGTCACAGCCGCATTCTTTGCCAGCAACCCAGGTACGCTCAACAACGAAATCGTTCAAACGCTTGCCGGAACCATCCTGGGAATTGGAACTGCCGCTCTGCTGGCCTGGACGCTTTTCGCCACGACCGTCCGTCTGGATCTGCGGAAGTTTTTCAAGGTGACAGGTTTTCTTCTTATTTTATTTGCAGCGGGGCTGGTTGCACACGGTGTGCATGAGTTCAATGAAGTCGGCTGGATCCCCTCGGTGGTGGAGCACGTTTGGAATCTGGTCTCGGTCATCAGCCAGACATCGCTCACCGGGCAGCTGCTCCAAACCCTGTTTGGTTACAACAGTTCTCCGGCTCTGACCGAGGTGATCGCATATTTCGGATATATCGCCGTGGTCGTCTTTTTATGGCGGCGGGAGAATAATACGGCTCCAGTAAAGAAGGCAGCGGCCGAGTCACAGGCGTAGGACCTTTCCTTAAAAAGAAACAGGCTCGGGGTCCCGAAGGATGCGAGGCCTGTTTTTATTTAACGTCAAAGCCAAACACTTCCGTAAATGCAGCGATCACTTCCTGCTTGACACGCTCCATCGACGGCGGCTCGGGAAATAGATCTGCCAGCGAAACGATGGGCTCATTCTGCAGGCCGCAGCCGATGATGCCATCCCAGTATGTCATGTTGGGATCGACGTTCAACGCAAAGCCGTGACGTGAGACGCCGCGTGCATCCACCTTGACGCCGATGGCCGCGATCTTGGCAGGCTTCCTTCGATCCTCCGGTTTACAGCGCGGACAGCGTGAGTGCACGTCCGCCTGGATCCACACCCCGGTTAACCCGGGTCGCTGCCCCGCCACGAGCCCCAGGCGCGCCAGCGCGACGATCAGGGTCTGCTCCAGCTTGCGCACATAGCCAACGTAATCGGTTTGCGGGATGTGCATCCCGCTGCTTTCCTCGGCACCGGAGGCCGGCATGGGTGCTTCACGAACAGGCTGCGGAGGAAAGCTTCCCAGGGGGATCAGTGGATACCCGACCAGCTGGCCCGGGCCATGGTAGGTCACATCCCCGCCCCGGTCCACCCAGTGGATGGCGATGCCCTTTTCCCGGAGCTGCTTTTCCCCCCACAGCAGGTTTTCCTGGTGCCCGCGCCGGCCAAACGTGTAGACATGCGGATGCTCGAGGAGCAAAAGAGTCGCTGAACGTTTCCCCTCCGCAATTTCAAGGGCATATTGATCCTGCAGCTTCCAGGCCTCCTGGTATTCGAGCAGACCGAGATCGAGAATTTCAAGGTTCATGAGTCTTCTCCCCTTTCCACTTTTCCCAGTTCCCCAGTCCATCGTACGCCGCGTACTTATACAGATCCGAGAGAGTCGGATAGTTATAGACGGAACGGATAAAGGTGTCGATCGTCCCACCCACCTCCATCACGTGGGCAGCGATATGGATAAGCTCGGAGGCCTGCTCGCCGATGATATGGGCGCCCAGCAGTTTTTTATCCTCCGGCGAAAAGATGAGCTTGATCATCCCACTCATATCGCCGATGATCTGGCCGCGCGGGTTCCGGGAAAAAAAACCGCGCCCCGCCAGGTAGGGAATTTGCTTCGACCGGCATTCCTCCTCGGTCAGGCCCACCATCGAAATTTCAGGGATGGCATAGACCGCCAGCGGCACAACAGACGACATCTCTTCCTTGTAGGTGAAATTAAAGGCATGCGATACAGCCACCCGCGCCTGCTCCATGGACGTGGAGGCCAGCGCGGGGAAGCCGATTACATCGCCGGCCGCATAAATACTGGGCACATGGGTCTGGTACTTGTCACTGACCTGGATCACATCCCGGCTGCCCAGCTGCACACCGATCTGCTCAAGAGCCAGTCCCTGCACATTACTCTGCCGGCCCATGGCGACCAGGACAATATCGAACTCCCTTTGGGTCCGGTCATCCAGGGTTAATCGGACACGATCCGTCTGCGGCTCGATCGCAGTTACCTTGTGGCCCAGGGCAAACTCGAGGCCCAGATCCTTGAGTTGATCCTGCAGGCGCCGGATGATCTCCTTGTCCACAAAAGGCAGGATGCCTTCCTTTGGATCAATCAACGTGACCTGTACGCCCAGCGCTGTAAAGATGGAGGCATATTCCGTGCCAATGACACCTCCCCCGATCACCGCCATCGTTTTGGGAATCCGTTTCATGTGCAGAATGGAGTCTGAATCCAGGACCAAGGTTTCATCGAAGGGAATTTGAGGCGGATGCCAGGGAGAGGAACCCGTGGCGATCAGGATGAAATCCCCGCTGATTTCCGTTTCATCGTCCGGCCGGGTGACGATGACCGTGTGTGCATCCTTGAGACAGGCGTCCCCATAGAACAGGGTAATGTTATGCCGCTGAAGATTGCCCCAGATAATGGCATGTTCGTTCATCACCACCATCTGCTCCCGGTGCATAAAATCCTTGATGGAAAGATTCTCCTTGAGAGAATAATCAATCCCAAACAGGCCGCGCTGCCGCAGCCCGGAATAATACAATGCCGCTTCCCGCAACGTTTTGGAGGGAACGGTACCGGTGTTGATCCCCGCGCCGCCGATCTCAGGGTTGCGCTCGACCAGGGCCACCTTCTTGTTGAAATACGCCGCCTGGGCAGCCCCCTTCTCCCCCGCCGGTCCCGAACCGATCACGATCAAGTCAAAATGTTCCATGTACACCTCTAAACTCCCTTGATGGATAAAGACGTATCCAAACACCTCAAACAGTCAGTGAATGGATAAAGTAAAGCTGGTGAATTATAAACAGCATCGAGGAACATGTCGAATGGGACTTATCAACATCCTTTGACAATGATTGAGAACTCACAATGCCAGTTATTGACTATCAAGCCAAAATGTACCGAGGTCATAGCCTGCAGAGAGCGGAATTTTGTTCAGCTCGACATTCTCTGTAGAGAATATGTGTATTTCCTGATCTTTCAATGCACCAATATTTTAGATTAGGGGAGAATAAGACCCTGGCATCTCCCAAATCATAGGGCTTCACCCCTCCATTATCAGAGAGATAAAATGCATAGGATAGATCTTCATTATCCAGGAAAAATATTCCCTTCATTGCCATCCCATTTCAAATTGTGCTTTACCGTTTGCTACTTTTGTGACTCAAGCCATTTCGAATGATTTGCCAGTCCATCATAGGCAGCATACTGGTAGGAATCGGATAGCGTAGGGTAGTTATAAACAGCGTCGATGAAGGCGTCGATCGGACCGCCGGTCAGCATGACATGCTCGGCAATATGAATTAATTCAGATGCCTGCTCGCCAATGACATGCGCGCCCAGGAGTTTTTTATCGAGCGGCGAAAAGACCAGCTTGATCATCCCACTCATGTCTCCGATGATCTGCCCCCGGGCGTTCTCCTCATAGTAGGAGCGCCCGACCAGGTAGTCAATATTCCTGGCTTTACAGTCATCCTCGGTCAACCCCACCGATGACACCTCCGGGATCGCATATACTGCCAGCGGCACAAAGGGTGCCAGTTTTTCCTTGTATTTCAGGTCAAAGGCATGGACCACGGCCACCCGAGCCTGCTCCATGGAGGTCGATGCCAGCGCCGGAAAGCCGATCACATCCCCGACCGCATAAATATTGGAAATATTGGTCTGATAATTCTCATCCACCAGGATCAGGCCGCGCTCTCCCAGCTTCACACCGACCTGCTCCAGGCCCAGTCCCTGCACGTTGCTCTGCCGGCCGGCCGCCACCAGGGCAACATCGAACTCCATCAGCCCCCCCTTTTCCAGGCTGACATGGACATGATGATCCTGCGGCTTGATGGTGGTCATGCGATCATTGAAAATAAAGTGAAGCCCCAAGTTCTCAAGCTGGTTCGTCAGGCGTCCTCGAATCTCCGAATCGACAAAGGAAACAATCTGCCCGCGCGGCTCGATCAGAGTGACATGGATCCCCAGCGCGGTAAAGATCGAGGCGTATTCCGTGCCGATCACCCCTCCGCCGATAACCGCCATCGTTTTAGGGATCTGCTGCATATTCAGGATGGTATCCGAGTCAAAGATCAGCTCGCCGTCAAACGGAATTTCAGTGGGATGATGAGGGGATGAACCGGTGGCGATCAAAATGACATCCCCGGAAATTTCAGTCTCTGCTTCCGCGGACCTGACTCGAACGGTATGCGCGTCCTCGAGCGAGCCCTCCCCGTGGACGATCGTAATCTTCTCATGCCGGACCGTTTGCTCGATCATGCCCCGCTCTTTATCAACCACGATCCGCTCGCGGTACATGAAGTCCTTGACCGTCAGGTTGTCCTTGAGCGAATAATCGATCCCAAAGAGGCCGCGCTGGCGCAGGCCGGAGAAATATAAGGCAGACTCGCGCAATGTTTTCGAGGGAATCGTCCCGGTATTAATGCCTGCACCGCCCAGGTACGGGGAGCGCTCGATCAGCGCGACTCGCTTTCCGTACTGAGCGGCTTTGGATGCACCCTTTTCCCCCGCTGGCCCGGCGCCGATGACGATCAGATCATATTTTTCTGCCAAAAAGAACTATCCAAACACTCTTCGATAAAGATCAGATTCCAGAACTTCATCCGGGTCGCAGCGTTTCTTTAATTTCTTGAATTTTGCGATGGTCTCGTCGCCCAAAAAGGCCCGCGTGTGTTCTGCAGTGGTTTCGCTGTTTTTCGCAAAATAGAAACGCCCGCCACCCTGGATAATGATATTGTCGAATTCCATCAGCATCTGCCTTAACGAGGCACGGTTACCATTTGTCACTTTGAAATCCAGCGCCAGGGAGTAGCCGTCCACCGCATGGGAGATCAGGAATTTATCGGGGCGGTGACGCTTGGTCACACCCAGGTAGGACGGCATGCCGCGTTTGAGAGAAAGGGTTAGCATTTCCCGCCAGACGTCCTCGGCAGTCTCCTTCGGCAGGAAGGATTGGTGCTGGATCATCCCCCCGCGCCCATAGGACAGCTCCCAGTTGGGAACGTAATCGAGCAGAAAATGGAACGCCGCATGCGGCTGCCGGAAGGTATGGGTGCGCAGCGAGGCCACGTACTTGGCTACATTCACTCCCCACCAGCCCAGGTTGTTGGCAAAGGGTTTCATAAAGACATACAGGATGGACTTGGGGAATACGCCAAAGATGCGCGGCGGCAGGATCTGGTTTTCCAGTTTCATGGTCTCATGCGGTGTCGGGTCTTCCCTGCCATGCAAATAATTGGCAGCATGGATCTGGCCGCGCCCCAGGCCTTTTCCGCCGGTCATCGTATCCATCCAGCCGACCGTGTAATCGAAGTCAGGCGCCTTGTCGTAGATGAACGAGAGATGCTCGTGGAGATCGTGCACCGGCCAGGCATGGACTTCCAGCAGGCCGGATTCGATCTTCTTCATCTGCATGGTGATGGATGTGAAGATGCCCAGCATGCCAAGCCCGCTGATCATGGAGTAGAAGAGATCGGCATTCAACTTGGGCGAGCAGGTCACCTGTGCGCCGGAGGGAAGCATGGCCGTGAACTCCACGACATGCTCGCCAATCGTGCCCATCCTGAAGTTATTCTTTCCATGGATGTTGGCGCCAAGGCAGCCGCCCAGTGTGGTCTTCATCGTGCCCGAGACGACCGGTGGCCACCAGCCATCCGGCTCGACCCGCTGCCAGAGCTTTTCGAGCGTGACACCAGGCTCGCATCTCACCAGGCCGGAGGTTGCATCCCATTCCAAGATGTGATTCATGCCGGACATGTCGAGCATAATTCCGCCGCCATTGAGTGCGGCATCGTTGTAGCTCCTCCCGGCGCCGCGGGCGGTGACGGTTAGTCCATTTTGCCTGGCCAGGCGAAAGACATCGTAGATCTCCTCTGCGCATTCCGGCCGAAAGTGATAGGAGGGCGCCTGCAGGGAATGACCAAAATTTTCAAATTGTGTGAAGCTGTTTAAAGTGAGAGACATAGGCTTTTGCATATAAGCTTTGGAGTCCAGGAGCTTGTTGATGTTCGAAGGCAAACTTTTGGGCGCCATCATTAGAACGATAACCTTCTGAAAATGAACGAGGGCGTGTGCTGAATGGCCAGCATGATCCAGCGCCAGCGGCCCGGCGTATAAATCTGTTGTTTCCGCTTGCGGATCGCCTTCCAGATATCCGCGGCGGCCTGTTCAGGCGGGATGACAAACGGAGTGCCGCCCTGGGCCGCTTTGACCATCTCGGTTTGCATGAACCCCGGCTTGACAGTCAGCACATGAACGCCATCGCGGCTGAGACGGTTGCGCAGCGCCTCCAAAAACGTCGCCAGCCCGGCCTTGGACGTATTGTAACCGGGATTACCTACACGTCCGCGGTCGCCGGCCACCGAGCCGATGCCCACGATCTGTCCTCCGCGCGCTGACTGGAACATCTCAGCCACCGGCGTCAGCCAGCCCATTGCACCGATCAGGTTGGTCTCGATCATCAGACGGTCTTTGTCAAAATTGTACCGGTCGATCCCGCCGGGCGGAAAGTTGATCCCGGCACAGAAGATCATCAGGTCCAGGCCGCCCAGGTCTGCAACAATCCTGCGTAGAAGAGACGGGATTTCATCGTATTGGGTTACATCATGCACATATGAATATGCGCAGGTCGTCCCGGTGGAGGCGTTCAATTCATTGCAGAGGGCATCCAGCTTCTCCTTGCGACGGGCCAGCAGTGCGAGCGAGTATCCCTCGCGCGCCAGGCGGCGGGCCAGGGCCGCGCCCAGGCCGTCTGAGGCGCCGATAATGATTCCCCGACGGCGCGGGCTGAGGGGGGTGGCAAGGAAATGCTCGTGAGCTTTTGATGAGTCTGACACGTTGTCCTCCAAAGGGGTGGATTCAATTTTAACATATCCGTAAACTTCATTTCCCTTGCAGGCAATGTCGTTAAGCAGTTTAATGGCTGTATAATGTCCCGATGTCCGGCCGGCAGCACTTATTTGTAGTCCATGGTGAAAAAGGGGCTTGATATAATGTTATGCAAAGTGATCCAACTCAGGATAAATGGCCCGCGTGAAATGATGCTTTTTTTATGATTAAACGCTCGATCGATGATAAGAATGGGTGATATTAGATTAAAGGTCCTTGCTGAGGCACGCCGCTTGCTGGAGGAGCAGGAGGTCTCGGAACTCGATAGAAACACTCTGGTCAGACTGCTTGACATCCTTGCTCTCGCCGTCGAAAAATACATGCCGGATGAGATCGACCAATTCCCCACCCTCAGCGAACAGCTCATCAACAACGGGGCGATTCTTTCCCTGCTCATGCAGCAGGCCGACGAGCTGGATACACTCAAGAAGCTGAGCATTCACCTCACATCCAGCCTCGACCTGCCGGACGTCCTGGACGCGGTTGCCACGGAGGCCATGCGCCTGATCGATAATGCCCGGGATGTCAATATTTTCCTGTACAAAAATCTTAAGCTATCCTTCGGCGCTGCCCTCAACTCGGAGGGCGTCCGCAACAAGCCCTGGTCGCTGCCCCGCTCCCATGGACTGACCTACGCGGTCGCGCACACAGGCGAGATGATCACGGTCGAGGACATGAAAAATCATCCGCTCTACAAAACAGCGCCAGCGGAGTGGACCGGTTCGATCATTGGCATGCCGCTCAAAGTCGGCGATACCGTGGTGGGCGTGATGAACCTCTCGCGCATGACGGTGGGAGGCTTCTCCCATTCCGAGCTGCGCCTGCTCACTCTGCTCTCAGACCAGGCGGCGGTCGCCATTTCCAATGCCAGCCTGCACCAGATGATCAGCCGCCAGGCCTATAGCGACACACTGACCGGACTGCCCAACCGCCGCGCCCTGGATGAGCGGCTGGAGGAGGAGGTCCTCTCGGCGCGTAGGAACAGCTATTCCTTTGCCGTCATCATGATGGACCTGGATGGCTTCAAGGCCGTCAACGACACCTACGGTCACTCGACCGGTGACAACGTCCTGCGCATGGTCTTTAACCAGATGGCGCGCGGCGTCCGCAATACGGATTTCCTGGCCCGCTACGGCGGCGACGAGCTGACGTTGATCCTCAGCCAGACTGAAGCTGCCTCCGCCCAGATCGTCGCCGACAAGATCCAGGAGGGCATGCACAACATCAAGTACACCCTCCCGGATGGCAGCAGACTCCAGCTCGGGATCTCCGGCGGCATTGCCATCTATCCCGTCCACGCCCGCAACGGAGCGGACCTGCTGCGCGCGGCAGACGCGGCTCTTTACCAGGCCAAGAAGCACAACCGCGGCAGGTTCGAGGTGGCGCGCGGCATCACCGGCATCCTGGAGACCAGCCCGGCCGAAAGCCACTAGCATCTGAACGATTTTCGGGGGGTTATAATCATCAAAACCTATACTATAGACCCTAAAGATTTTGCACCTGGATATTTCTCTACGCTTTTGTATTTCATTGATTGCTCGTGATATTGCAGGTAAACCTTTGGGGTCTTTCTTATGGAGAATCCATGATGCGTCGCAAAGTAAAGATCATCCTGAACCCGATGGCCGACATGGGAAATGCCTGGCGAGTGGCCCGCGACCTGCGTTCCATCACCGAAGAGCATGGCGGCGTGGACTGGAGCGGAACGGTCTATCCCGGTCATGCCATCGAGCTCGCAAAGCAGGCCGGGGAACAGGGTTATGACCTAGTGATCGCCATGGGCGGGGATGGGACAGTTCATGAAGTTGTGAACGGCCTCATGAAGATTCCGGCAGAACGACGTCCGATCCTGGGTATCGTGCCGGTCGGTTCTGGAAATGACTTTGGACATGCCATCAATACTCCTCCAAAACCAAACGAAGCGCTGCTCCTGGCCCTGGACGGCGAGCCCTCCACGGTCGATCTGTGCGTGATGACGGATGAACACGGCCGCACGGAGTATTTTGACAACACCCTGGGCATCAATTTCGGCGCAATGGTCACGATCCGCTCGCACCGCATCCCGGTTCTGCGCGGGTTTATCATTTATCTCATCGCGGTGATCCAGACGATCATCCTGGATCATATCCCGATCACCATGCAGATCGAGGCAGATGGGCAAAAGTGGGAGCAAAAGGTCAAATACCTGGTGGTGTGCAACGGTCCACGCGAAGGCGGCGGTTTCCTGGTGGCTCCCGAGGCGAAGATCGACGACGGTCTCATCCACTATGTCATGATCACGGATGTGAGCCGTCCGATGATGTTCCGCATCGTGCCCGAGGTCATGAAAGGAACACATGTGCGCTTCAAACAGGTGCGCCTGGGGACCTGCAAAAATTTCAAGCTCACTGCCGACCGCCCGCTCTACATCCACGCCGACGGAGAGATCTTCTCCGGCCCCGGAACCAACCTGCACAAGCTGAACTTTGAGATCCTGCCCAATGCATTGAAAGTGGTGCGAGGGTAGAGAGGGGCGACAGGGAGACTTGTTTCCCCGTTTACATGTTTCCCTGTCTACTTGTATACTTGCCCCATGCCTGAACTTGTTCAATCCCTGCTCAAGCAGGATATCGGACATCTGCGGATTATTGCCGAATTCTGGGGCGTGGAGCTTGAGTCCATTGCCGCGGAGGAGGCGCGGGAGGAACTGTCCGCTTCGCTGCTGGACGCGGACCTGATCACCGAGCTGATCGAGTCACTCTCGTCCTCGGCAAAGTCCGCGGTCCGGGCCCTGGTGGATGCGGGCGGCCGCATTTCCTGGCCCGTTTTTACACGCCAGTATGGGGATATCCGTGAGATGGGCGCCGCCAAACGGGACCGGGAACGGCCGCATCTCAAGCCCTCCTCCACCGCCGAATCCCTCTACTATCGCGGCCTGCTTGCCCGGGCTTTCTTCGATGATGACAAAGGCCCGCAGGAATTTGCCTATATCCCGGACGATCTGCTCGAACAGCTCTCCAATATTTTCGATGAAGAAGTGGATGAGCCGGTGGAAGTAAAGGCGGAACAGCCCGAGGAGGCCGCACAGGTTGAGCCGCTCGGTCGTCCCGCCTCCCCCGGCGAGCGAGGCAGGGAGATCCCGGCCGGCGACTCCATCCTCGACGATGCAACCACCTACCTGGCGGCTCTGCGCATGAATATGGGGTCCAACGGATTGCCGTTGGCATCCCAGGACCACGCCCCGGCTCTCCAAAGTCTGCTCATGGCGGCAAGATTGATCAGAAAAGATGTTCCCCAGGCAGAAGCGGTCAAAAATTTCCTCGAATGCCCGCGCAGTGAAGCCTTGAAAATCCTGCAGGATGCCTGGATCGAGAGCGAATCGTTCAATGAGCTTCGCCTCATGCCAGAGATCATTTGTGAGGGAGAATGGCGGAACAATCCACAGGAGACACGCGAGTTCCTATTGAATTTGCTGGATGTCATTCCCGAAGACAAGTGGTGGAGTCTGAACGCTTTCCTCCGCGATATCAAACAAAAATATGCCGACTTCCAGCGTCCGGCCGGCGATTATGACTCCTGGTTCATCAAGCGCAAAGCAGATGGCCAGTACCTGCGCGGCTTCGCCTCCTGGGACCAGGTGGATGGTGCGCTGGTCAAGTATTTCGTTACAGATATTCTCCCCTGGCTTGGACAGGTGGATCTATCGATCGCGGAGGGCGCAAGTGAGCCTACGGCGTTTCGAGTCTCCACGGCTCAAAACGGAAAAGAGGAAAGAGGAAAGATCAGTGTTTCTTCGAGTGGAAGGATCTCCCTTCCAAGCGATGCACCGCGCGTGGTCCGCTACCAGGTTTCACGCTTTTGTGAGTGGGAGGAGCCGAGGGATGGGATCTACCGTTATCACCTTTCGACAAACTCGCTTGCCAGAGCCAGGGAGCAGGGCCTCAAAGTCGAGCACCTGCTGGCATTGCTGACCAAGCATATCGACGCCGGGATCCCGCCCTCGCTGGTGAAAGCTCTCAAACGCTGGGAAGTAAACGGGACGGAAGCGCGGGTGCAGACGCAGGTCATTTTAAAGGTCAGCAGGCCTGAAGTATTGGAAGAGATGCGCAAGTCGAAGGCATCAAAATTTCTGGGGGAGGTCTTAAGCCCGACGACGGTGGTCGTCAAAAGCGGGGCCATCCAAAAAGTACTGGAGGCCTTAACAGAGTTGGGCCTGCTTGCCGAAGTCGTGAATGACTGAGAGCCACGTTTTCGACTGCAGTGGTCAAACTCAATCCAGCAGGCGCCGCCGTTAGCCACCCAGGGCGGCAACAACTGTTCTGTTCAAATCCAGGGATCGACCGCGTTCCAGGCATGCCTCAACATCGCCCGGGTCTGCATTCTGCAGGTCCACCAGGAGAAGCTGAATATCGCGGCGTGTATCGCTGTTGATCTGAGGATGATGGAGACACAATCCAAGGATTTCAAGTGCACGTTCGCGCCTGCCTTCCACAAGCAAAATATCGGCATACCCAGCCAGGGAAAACAGGATCCAGGAAGTCGAGCTGCCCTCCACGTTGAGCTGCAGCGCCTCCCGCAGGGAGGCATACGCCTCGCGTATCTCTCCCAGTCCCACCTGTGAGTATAGAAGATTGATCAGCATGATCGGCAGAACGTAGCGATTCCCCAATTCACGCGCCAGTGTAATTGCTTCCAGGGTGTACGACCTGGCTTCCGCGTAGCGCTTCTGAATGCGCAGCAGTTCGCTCAGGTTGCCGTAGGCGCGGGCCAGCCCGTAACGGTCCCCGGCATTTTTGCAGATCTCGATCGCCTGGAGATGGTAGTCATGCGCCTGCTCGAACTGCTGGTTGTTCACGCTGACCATGGCCAGGATGTTGAGGGAAAATGCCTGGGCGATCGCGTCGCCCGTTCGTTGCGCAAATTGATAACTCTCCTCACCATAACTCTGCGCACCGGCATAGTTGCCCTCGTAATGGCTGAGATAACCCAGGTGCGCCAGGCAATAGGCAATTCCCTCGAGGTCATTGAGCTGTTGGGCAATGGCCAGACTCTTCTGTAAGTGTTTTTTCGACTGCTCGAAATTTGCCTGTTCCAGCCCGACGCGGCCCAGGCGGGCCAATGCCTTTGACTCCAGTCCGTGATCGTTGATGGTCCGGGCCAGGGCAATACATTCCTCGAACCGGGCTGTGGCAGTCGCGTAGTCTGTCAGCCACAGGTGGGCCGATCCAATGGTCAATAAGAGACGGGCACGCATGGCAGGATTCTTGTCTTCCGAGGAAGCCAGAATTCCCAGGGCGCGCTCGGAGGCAGACAGGGCTTCACGATAGGCGCTCAAGCGCATGGAC
>JBLMZU010000086.1:0-4527 GCA_050258995.1 Bacteroidota bacterium | reverse complement strand
CCTGCTCGTCAAATCTGTCAAGCGAGCCTTGAAGGTCCTGGCCACCCAATCTGCTGAGATCTTGCGCTTGATGGGTGTCTATACCAAGCAACTGGCAGATCCGTCAGTTGCCTGAGCCTTTTCAAAATAATTTTCTTAACCACTATAGATGGTCGCAACCCGAGCCATATGGCAAAAGCCCAACTCAGTGGACCCGTACGGATACTATACTTCACTTGCGGGGGGCTTCACTTTACAGACTGTTTACTGTTTCATTTCATTGCAAGCCAGATCAGGCGATGCAATCCCCTCGAAAAGTGGATTGCATCGTCGCCCCCCGTGGACGAACGCTGCTCGCGATGACACAATTGTCTTGAAAGAACCACCGTCTATTAATTCTGTTATGAAACCATCAGCTCCCGTACCGCTAGGCCTGGATGGTTGGCGGCACGATACGAGATCAAAGATATAATTTGGAGGTTCTCGCCGGCGGCATCGGAAAGCCGGCCCAGAGCAGGAAACAAGAAGAAGCCGCTTTGAAAACGACAATCATTCTGGAAGATCGAACCGATAAAACACTTCACCAGAGACTCCTCCACGGCGGTTTCATGCTGGGGATCTGGCTTAAAGGGGTCGACGCAATCTTCGAGATCATAGGTGGGATCGCGTTTTTGCTTGTCAGTAATATTACCCTGAATAAAATCGTTACTGCGCTGACCCTGCATGAGCTTGTCGAGGATCCGCGCGATCGGGTCGCGTTGTTCTTGAGACAGTCGGCAGCGCAGGTCACAGTCAACACACGTTTTTTCGGAGGCACCTACCTGGTCCTGCATGGCCTAACAAAGCTTTGGCTGGTTAGCGGATTGCTGCGGAAGAAATCCTGGGCGTATCCCGCCACACTTGGCTTTTTGTTCCTTTTCATAGCATATGAAGTCTATCGTCTGAGTTACAGTTTTTCGTTCGGCCTGGCCCTGCTCACGGTTTTTGATTCCGTATTCTGGCTTTTGATCTGCCGGGAATATCGCCTTGCCAGGCAGCATCGTACGATCTCATCCGACGAAGCGTAAGCGACAGATCATCCCGATCCCGGACCGGATTTCGATACCCCATTCAAGAACGCATGGACTGCCCGACCAGGAAGTTGTTATTCGTGCCTGGTCTCCCCGATCACGGCTGCAACGCCTTTTCCTCCGGCTTTGGCTTGGAGCCGATCTCCACCAATTGCACCTGTACCTGGTAGCGTTTTTCGCCGATCAGGATCTTGTCCATGCCAAAGTAGCCTCTTGACCCGGTCTTGAATTGTTTTTCGAGCGCAGCCACAGTCCCAACCACCTTCTCATTTTCCTTGATCTCAACTGTAAGCATGGTAATACTCCTCTTCCAACCTGCACAATGAAATTTATTCGATCCTTCTCTTCCCAGGATGAGCACTTGCAGTCTGCAGCCGCCCTTTGCTGCTCCCTAGTGAACACTCCTGGTGGAAAGGCTCACAACCAATTCTACTCTTCATCCGCCAACTCTTCTTTGATCCCCTCAAACTACATCAAAGCAGCCTTTAGATCCTACACGATCTGGGAGGCCAACACACCGGGGCCGCGCGGATTGGCGGAGTCTTCCAAAGACACATCCCGCACCCAGAAGATATCCGGGTTGACCTTGTCGCGTGCCATTAATGGTTCTTACGGGAAGGAATGCCAGCCGCCTTCGGGGTGGAGCAGTTGACAAAGTAGTCGAGGTCTACCCTAGATCACGGATTCGTCTTCCGGTCTCCCTTTTTCCCTCTCATCGTGAATAGAAGTTAGGTCACGATTTTGCTGCGCACCCAGCATAAGGGATCGGGAGCATCGAAGGCTCCATTGCTCAGATAGGCATGGACGGGACAGGAACCGAAACAACCTTTTCCATAATACCTGCACTGCAAACAGGCAGGATCCTTGCTTAACGATAAATCACGGAAAGGCTGCCATGCTGAGGACGATTGCCATGCCTGCCAGATCCCGGCGGCACTGAATCCCCGGATGTTGCAGGCAGCAAAAGGAGCGCGCTCTGAGGCAATGGAGGAACCTCCGGGCGAACAACCGCACGCATAGAACCATCCGGATGGAGATATGAAAGCAGCTTCCCGCCCGGCAGGACAGCTTACGATCTTGCTCAATACCGGGTCGCTCGGCTGCCCCTCTGTGCCCTGCCGATAAATGTTGTATTCAAATTCGATCTCAACCCCATATTGGCGATAGATCTGTGCGACAAGTCGCGCCGCCAGTTCCATTTCATGCGGTTGGGGCATTTGCGCTGAGAAGGATTCCCTGCCCGCGCGTCCTGCCGGGCGCGGGGGAATCAACGCCATGTGCCTTACCTGGTGCGCCGCACACAGGGCTGCCGTTTCCTCCAGGTGACCAAGCGTGAGCCGGGTGAGCATGGTATTGACCCGCACCGATTGACCGGCAGCAACCAGCAGATCTATGGTCTCGAGGGTACGATCGAAAGCCCCACGCCCGCGCAGAGGATCGTTCACCGCCTTGTCACCTTCCAGGGAGATCAGGTAGCGCCCCAGGGGACGGCTGATTAATGTCTCGGCCAGCCCCTTGGGCCAGACTCCGTTCGATCCGAGGGAAACATACAGCCCAGCAGAGACAGCCGTATCTATCAATTTCAACAGATCCTGACGCGTGGTCGGCTCGCCCCCAGTGATTCGTAATTCATGGACTCCCAGTGTTGATAAGTTCTCAATCAGCCTAATCATTTCGGTTGTATCCATCTCGTCGTCCAATGTTTTCCCCGCGTCCCGGTGTTTTCCCCGCGTCCCGGTGTTAGCATGAAAGTGCAATCGCTCGTGAGAGCAATTGCGGTCGGGCACGTTTTTGGATATCCTCTCCGTGTTCAGTGAACGGACATGCATATCCGGGAACGCTGCATGAGGGTCCAGCCGAAACGTGCATGAGAAGTTCCAATATGGAAGTGGAACAAGCTCGCTCCGGTGTTTGGCTGTCCCGTTCGGATCCGCTTAACTGAGAAGGGCATGTGCGTGCCCCAGCTCGTATCTGTGTGTGATCCAGCGACCCCCAAAAAGGGACGTGCCCGACCTTCGGCTGGCAAGGTTTGCCAGTGTAAACAGGAGTATACCCCCTATGGAAAAAACAGAAAAACGGTACATTGGATTGGATGTCCACAAGCATTATCTCATTGCATTGGGCGTGGACGAGGACTTGAACGTTGTTCTGCCTGCCCGGCGTGTCGAGCTCTCCCGCCTGGAAACGTGGATGAATAAGACGCTCACCAGGCAGGATGAGGTGGTGCTGGAGATGACCACCAACACCTGGCAGTTGTACGATGAGCTGGTTATGTATGCTGGTTTGGTGATGGTGGTGCATCCCCCACATGTGGCCTTGATCACGCGTTCCCAAGTGATGAACGACAAGATCGCAGCATCGATCCTGGCGCGGTTACTGGCCAAACGATTGCTGGTGGGGATCTGGGTGCCGCCCCGGGAAGTGCGGGAAATGCGCGGTCTGGTGGCACAGCGCAGGAAAATGACAAACCTGGCCACGCAGGCCAAGAACCGCCTGCATGCCGTGCTGCAAAGACATCACCTGCTGCTCCCCCAGGGCAATCCGTTTGGAGCAAGCAACCAGGACTGGTGGCAGTCGCTGTCGATCGGGAAGCTGGAAAAGCTCAACCTGCAAAGCGATCTGGAAACACTGCAGTTTGCGGAGAAGCAAGTGAACCGCATGACAGAGATCATGGAAGGGATGGCAGCCGAGCAGGAACCGATTGGCCGTTTGTTGCACCTGGCAGGTTTCGGGGTGGTGACTGCCGTGACCGTCTGGGCAGCGATTGGTGAGATTCACCGATTTGCAGATGCACAACACCTGGTGGGCTATGCCGGGTTAGGCACCCGGGTCCATGATAGCGGTATGACAATGCGCTCCGGCAAAATTACCAAAGCAGGGAGGCGAGACCTGCGTACGGTCCTGATTGAAGCAGCTAATGTGGCAACCAACTCGCATCCTCATTGGAAGGCAGAACTGGCCAGATTGGAGCCACGCCTGGGACGCAACAAAGCTATTGTGGCGATTGCCCGCAAATTGTTGATCGCCGTCTGGCATATCCTCTCCCAAAACCAGACGGATCGCTTTGCCCAACCCGAAGCCATTGCACAAAAGCTGTTGGGATTTGCCTACCGGGTTGGAAAGGAAAATCGCCCTGCTGGACAATCTGCAGCCCAGTTTGTACGCCAACGTTTGGATGCTCTGCAAATCGGGCAGGAACTGACCAGTATTCCCTGGGGTTCCAAGAAACCTATCCCATTACCGCCCTCTACCTTGCAAAAAACAGAAGGGAGCGATGTCCCAAACACAAAATAGTGTGAACTCCAATTAGGAGACCCACAAAGGGGTTTTACGGGCTCATCGCTCCACCATCATTATACAACTCCCGATGCTTTTGCAAAACAAGCAAAAGTGATGGCGAGGTATTGCCTTTTTTGTTCCCGTGCTTCCTCATGTATCTGCCATTTTCTTCACACCCTTGACTTCCCACATCATCTGT
>JBLMZU010000085.1:0-7334 GCA_050258995.1 Bacteroidota bacterium | reverse complement strand
TAAGGAATGGATGGCTTGCCCAGGTAGAAATCGGGGTTGGCTTCATAGACGATGGAGTCAAACCGCTTCCATTCCTTCAACCGATAGGGGCCGGTGCCATTCGGCTGGCGGTACCACTCCGGTCCGCTTTCCACATTTTCCTTGTCCACGACAAAGGCAGTGGGGTAGGTGAGTTTGTAGAGGAAATAGGGCTTGGGCGCGTCGATGGTCACCTGCAAAGTATGGTCGTCGAGCGCGGCCAGGCCGGATGGAGCACCAGCCTGCCCGGCTGCCAGTTCCTTGATGCCAACGATGTCTCCCAGGTAGGTCAGTGCGGTGTCAGACGCCAGTTTTGGACTGGCGGCACGCTCCCAGGAATAGATCACATCCTGGGCGGTGACCGGCTTGCCGTTGTGGAACTTCGCGTTCTGGCGCAGGTGGAAGGTGTACACGGTCCCGTCTGCGCTGACCTCCCAGGACTCGGCCAGGTCGGGGACCAGGTTGAGGTTGGGGTCCAGGGAGACAAGTCCGCTGTAGACCAGCTTATCTCCCGAGCCCAAGGTGGTGGCGGGATCGTAATCCCTGGGGTTGGTGGACTCGCCTCCTGCCAGGACCAGGGCTTGATTGAGCGGAACACCCGTTTGCAGCGCCGAGACGGGATTCGGCCCGAATGTCGCGAGGATGAGCAGCGAGATCAGAAGCAGGGAAAGCACCTGGGCGGAACGGCGATTATTTCTGCTCATGGCTGCCTCCTTTATCGTTCTGGCGGCGGACCAGGAACGCGAGCACGAAGATCAAACCCAGCAGAAGGAAGACACAACACAAGGCCAGGAGGATCAGGGTTAAGGCCAACGGTGGACGGCCGCGCGGTGCGGTCGCGGCCTCGACGGGCTGTACGCTGCTCGAAGAGGTGGGGATGGCGGTCGGTGTTGCCTGGATCGCCACCACCCCGGACCTGCCCGAAATGGGGACGATGGTGGGGACGAACGTCGGGGTTGGCTGCACGGTCGGTTGTGCGGAGACCGCTCGCGGCCGCGCGCCGATCGCCTGCCGCCAGGCGTCCTCCAGCCCGTCGACATTGAATCCATAGGTCTGTTGGAGCGCTTCGTCGATCGTCAGTCCATCCCGCAGCGCGACCAGCAGGGCGGTCATTTTGCCCTGCCCGTAGGTTTCGATCAGGAACTTCACCAGGCTGTAGGACTGGCTGTAGGACAGAAGGGCCTTATCCGAGACCTCCGAGAAACCGCCACTGAGCGAACGGACGCTCAGCAGCGTGTCGCTCCCGATGGCATCGTTCAATTGTTTCTGGGAGGCTGGATCCAACCGGCCTTCACTGTATACAGCCAGCCCTTCATTGAGCCAGGTCGGCACATCGCCGAGGCAGGAGAACGTGAGATGGCCGACCAGCACGTGCGTCAGCTCGTGGACGATGGCATCCTTGCCCCAATCCAGCTCATCTGGCGAAATACCGATGATGACGATATCCTGCTCGGGGAAAGCCTCCCCACCCGTCCAGGACGGCTCGTACAGGATGGCATCCTTCATATCCTGGGTATTGGCATAAATATACAGGTCGATGGGCGCCTCGGCTTTCAGACCCGATTGCTCGTCATTAAACTTGAGACCATCCGCGGCGGCCTGGGACAGGGCGTTGATGAACGATTGATCTCCCTGATAATAATGAAGGCGCAGGAAGTCCCCATTCTCTACCGTCTTCCAGTTGTGGACACTGTCCAGCCAGGTGGCGGTTTGCTTGTCGGTCACGGTTTCCTTCCCGTTGACATCCGTGATCCGCCAGCGCCACCAGATCTGGGCACCCGGTGGAAGGGAGCCGCTCTGGAGCATTTCCCAGGTCCATTCGGTATTCACGCTCGTGCCCGGCTTGAACTGTGGAAAGGCCTTGGCGACCACCTCTCCACAGGTCTGTTGTTTGTTGCCGTACTCCAGGACAATGGACGAGATCTGCACGGGATTGTCGACAGACAGCCGGAATGTGGCGGTCTCCGGAAATTTAAATTCCACATCGTTCCGAGTCACCCCCGACTGAAGCGCTGCCTCCGGAAGAGAGGAGGCACGTACCAGGCCTGCCATGGGACCTGCCCCAAGCAGAATGCCCAGCAGGAGCGCCAGAATGATTTTTCGCATGTATTGCTCCATTGAAATTGGTAAGAATCGCATCCAGCATACTGTGTCATGAATGCTGGTGGCGTGCCGTATGGAAAGTGTATCATGTTACAGGGCGCTGCCTGATTTCCTTACTCTCCATTTATATTTTGACTGCCGATCCCTGTTAAAAATCGGGTTGTTTATAACACAGGCCCGAAAACCTTTAACCTTTCAAACACTTTGCAACCAAAACGGTCTGGTTTGACGCTTGTATCCTTTTGCATGTATAATCTTTTTTAATCTCCCCTGTGGGGGATTTTGTTGAGGTAACCTATGGCCTTACGCGGCAATCTACGGGATTTCACCATTACGCAATTGTTGAATCTGATCAATCTTGCGCAAAAGACCGGCACCCTGGTGGTGGACAGTCCAGGCGAGCAGGCGTTTGTTTCCTTTCGAGATGGGAAACTGGCCTACGCCCGCGTCGGGCAGGATGACGGCAGCCTGGCGACCGTGCTGCATAAAGCCAACAAGCTGACGGCCAACCAGTACCGGGCCATCGTGGCGCGGACCGGCAGGATCAACGACAAGGAGCTGGGACTCCTGTTGATCAATGCGGGTTATCTTTCGCAGGAGGAGATCATTGCCAACCTGCAGGGATATTTCACCGAGGTCATCCGCCGCCTCTTTACCTGGGTGGAGGGCTTCTTCCGCTTCGAGGGCGACATGCTGCCCCCGGATGACCGCATCAACGTACGCCTCGACCTGGAGAACATCATCATCGAAGGCTCCCGCCAGCTGCGCGAATGGGAGCAGCTGCAGGATGAGATTCCCAGCCTGGATATGGCTTTGAAGTTTACCGATCGACCGCTAAAGAACGTGAACCTGAGCGTGGAAGAGTGGCGGGTTGTTTCCTTTATCAATCCCAGGAATTCCATGAAACAGATCGCCCATACCAACAAGATGAACGATCATGAAATCCGCCGCATCGTATATGGATTACTGCAGGCAGGCCTGGTGGAAATCGTCCGGCCCGAAGGGATGGTGATCCCACAAAGTCCGAAGACGTTCCCGACGCAGAATAAGGAAGAGCAGAAGTCATTAGTCAATAAATTGATCGGGCGTATTCGCTCGCTGTAATCATTCACGCGAAGGATAGGAACTATGCAAACAGTCAAAATGGTGGTCACAGGTCCCTTCAACGCAGGCAAGACGGAATTCATCCAGTCTGTCAGCGAGATCGATGTTGTCTCCACCGAGCGGAAGATCTCCAGCAACGCCGAGCGCTCTGTCAAGGAAGCCACGACCGTTGCCATGGACTTTGGCCGGATCACCGTCGACGAGGATCTCGTCCTCTACCTGTTCGGCACGCCCGGCCAGAAACGCTTTGACTTCATGTGGGAGATCCTGTCCGAGGGCATGCTGGGCTTCATTGTCATGGTCGACAGCACCCGCCCGGAGACGTTTCGCGAAGCGCGCTCGATCCTGGAAACCTTCCGGGCCTACGCACCCACTCCCTACGTCGTCGCCGCCAACAAACAGGATAAGGAAGAGGCCTGGGAGCTGGGTGACATGCGCCATGCCCTGCGGCTGGACAGCAAGGTCAAGTTCCTGCCGTGTGTCGCCACCGATAAAAACAGTGTAAAATCCGTTCTTCTCGAATTGCTGTACAGTATTCTTGCGGAAATGGAGTCGGGAGGCTAAGGGATCCCGTTATCTAAAACTGTGATAATCACGACCGATCAGGGAATCGTTCATTACGAAGTCTATGGACGCGGCAAGCCCGTCATCCTTTTGCATGGATGGCTGGGCTCCTGGGGTTTGTGGCAGGAGACGATGGGGATCCTCGGCCGCCACTACCGCACCTATGCCCTGGATTTTTGGGGGTTTGGGGAATCAGGGAAAAAGCGCGAGACGTATGCTGTACAGGATTTTGTAGGCCTGGTGGACCAGTTCATGGAGCAATTGGGCATCGCCAGTGCGCCCCTGGTGGGGCACAGCATGGGCGGGACGGTCAGCCTTTCCGTGGCCATCCGCTATCCCGAGCGTGTCAATAAGGTAGTGGTCGTCGGTTCTCCGATCGTCGGCTCCTCGCTGGCGCCGCTGCTCAAGCTGGCTGGATACCGTCCCACGGCATTTTTTCTCTTTAATATGATGGGTCCCTTCCGCGCCTGGATGAAGCACTACTACGCCCGCGTGATCTGTTCCGACCCGCGCTTCCCGGATATGATGGACCGTGATCTTTCCCGGACCACGCTCGAATCCTTCCTGCTCTCGATCGCTTCCCTGCGCAGGACCGATCTGCGGCCTCTGCTCGACCAGGTCCATGTCCCGGCCATGGGGATGTACGGCGACCAGGACAAGGTTGTGCACCCAAATCAATGGCAGCCTATGCAAAAGGGGATCCCGAGCGCCCACATCGAGCGTTTCCCGCGGGCCGGTCATTTTCCCATGTTGGAGGAACCTCAATTGTTTAGTGAGCGACTCAAGAATTTTCTCGACCGGGACGAATCCATGCAGCCTGTCCCTTCATCTTCTGCCTTTTCTGCCACCCCGTCTGTGACTCTTGCCCCATGATCCCCATATCCACAACTCCTGCGACCACCTATAACTACCCGAATCGGATGGGGAGAATAATCCTGCTGTCCATGGAGGAAATCATTGGACGCAACGGGGTCAATGCCATTTTGAAACTGGGGAATCTTTCCCCCCTGATCGATAATTATCCTCCCGACGACAATGAGCCGGGTTTTTCCTTTGCCCGGGTCACCTGCCTGACCGAGATGCTGGAGCAGGCCTACGGTCCCCACGGCGGGCGGGGCCTGGCGCTACGGACGGGCCGCGCCTGTTTCAATTACGGGGTCCGGCATTACAGCACACAAATGGGACTGACCGAGACGGCATTCCGCCTGCTGCCTCTCTCAGCCAAGCTTCCGGCAGGTGCCACTGCCTTTGCCGAGCTGTTTAACAGGTACACCGATCAGCGTGTGCGCATCGAGCACGAGGAGGGAAAACTGCTCTGGCATATCGATCGCTGTCCCCTGTGCTGGGAGCGTAAAGCAGCGGAGCCGGTCTGCCATCTGGCAGTGGGTCTTCTGCAGGAAGCGCTCTACTGGATCAGCGGCGGCAAGGTCTTTAATGTGGAGGAAAAGACCTGTATCGCAGCCGGGGACCCATCCTGCACCATCGAGATCGACCAGACGCCTATTTTCTAACGGTGCCCCCAAACAATTTTGGTATGAGACAGGGATCACATTGCATCCCTGTTTTTGTTGTTTTGTGGAATAATTGCCCATAGATATTATGCTCAAGGTCATTCTCAACGCACCCCAACCCATATCGCCGTTTAATGAACCTGCCCGGGACCTTCGTATACACAATACCCCCCTCTGGCTTCACCAGCGAAATATCCTGGCTCCTTATACGACACACGAGCTTGAATTAAGGCCCGGCCAGCGCCTGCCGCTCCAGCGTGAAGAGACCCTGGTCTACCGCGACAACCTGTTCTTCGATGAGGAATACTTTCGCCTTTTTATTACACAGGCCCGCAAAATGGGGAAGCCGTGCCGTGCAGCATTCTCTGCCGGGGACGCGGCCTTTCGGGAACACGCGCTTCCGCTCTCGACCTCCTATACTCCCGCTGGCGGACGATACCTTGCCGATCTCTGGTATTACCCGCGCGGACCTGTGGCGGATGCTGAGCCACTGGTGATCGATCTGGAGGCGCGTGAGATCGGCTATTACCACGTGCCGACCTACATGGCGGACCAGAGCGGTGACCTCGTCTTTCAGGTTCCACTGCGGGCGTTGATCGCGATCGACTCGTGGGTCCATATTTTCATTGCAGACATTGTGTTTGGCCTGTTCTCCCGCGGGGCACGTTTCGAAAAGCGCTCCTATGAAGACCTGGGTTTTAAATTGCGGATTATGAGCAGGGCGATCTATGAAGGCCGCCAGATTCTGGAATGCTCGGAGCTTGTCCGGGTTGGCAAGAACTGCACCATTGACCCCCATGCCATCATCCATGGGCCGACGACCATCGGAGATAATGTCACGATCAACGCCGGCGCGGTGATCGAGAACTGTATTATTGGAAACAATGTGAACATCTCCCAGGATGTCCAATTGATGGTGTCGGTGGTGGGGGACGGCACCTTCCTCCCGTTCCGGGCCGCCCTGTTCAACACGACCGTCATGGATAACAGCATGATCGCCCAGAACACCTGCCTGCAAATGTGTGTGGTGGGGCGGAACACATTTATCGGGGCCGGATCTACCTTTACAGACTACAATCTCATCCCTGCCCCAATCCGCGCCCTGGATGGGAACGGCAAACTCAGCGATGCCAACCGCCCGGTGATCGGAAGCGCGGTGGGGCATAACTGTCGACTGGGGGCCGGGTTGATCGTCTATCCCGCCCGCACCATCGAATCGGATGTTGTCCTGGCCGCCTCGAGGGAGCGCCGCGTCATCGACCGGGACGTTCGTTACGAGGACAGCGATCATCACAAGTTCAAATCTGCCGGGCTGCACCGGCGCTTATATCCCCGCCCTGGCGAGAGCCAGCTGGAATCATGGTAAGCGTTGGACTCGTTCGCCTTTATCATCCATCCCATCGATCCGAAACGGGATGTCAGCCGCAAGTTTCCCCTGCTGGGACGGGTGCTGAGCGAGAGACAGATCGATTTTTTCTCCTCGTTCTTCCCCCCGGTGTATATCTCAGAGATCGAAGGCATCACCTCCCAGTCTTCCGGGAAACAGGTGAAAGGCTGGTTCATTGCCTGCCCGTACACGCCGCGAAGAATGCTCGAGCTGCCTGAGCAGAAGGTCTATCGAAAGATCATCCAAACCGGTCATCTTGCCGAGAAGCTGGGTGCGGATATCCTGGGACTGGGCGCCTTTACTTCGGTGGTCGGAGATGCAGGCGTTACAATTGCCAAAGCCCTGGATGTACCGGTCACGACCGGCGACTCCTTTACCGTCTCGCTGGCAGTCGATGCGATCCGGGAGGCGGCCCGGCTCATGGAGATTCCACTGCCGACGACGACCGCGGCCGTGGTCGGCGCGAGCGGTGCGATCGGGCAGGTGTGCGCCGAGCTCCTTGCCGATGATGTGGAAAGACTGATCCTGATCGGCCGAAGGGAGCAGCCACTTCAAGAACTGCAGGACCGGCTACTGGCTCATTCGAAGGCCGAGCTGGTGGTCAGCACCGATATGGAGGCCCTGTCCCGGGCCCGGTTGATCCTGAC
>JBLMZU010000084.1:0-3207 GCA_050258995.1 Bacteroidota bacterium | reverse complement strand
AAGCCGAGGCACCCAGTGCCCGCGAGGCGTGAACATAATCCTGCTCTTTTACCTGCAGCACGCTGGAACGTACGATGCGCGCATATACGGGAATCGAAACGACCGCAATGGCCAGCAGCGCATTCATCAATCCGGGTCCCAATACTGCCACAATGGCGATCGAAAGCAGCAGGCCCGGGAATGCCAGAAGAATATCCATAAACGGCATGATGGCAGTATCGGTCCAGCCGCCCGCATAACCGGCAATGGCCCCCAGGACGGTACCGATGAGGATGGCAAAGGAAACGGTTGCAATGCCGATCAAAAGAGAGAGTCGGGCACCATACATCACCCGCGAGAGCAGGTCACGGCGGTTCCCGTCCACACCGAAGATGTGCTGCGGCTGACTCTCAGGACAACCAAGGGCGTGGATACAGGGGTCGGAGCGCGGCTTTACATCCGTGAGCACCTTGATCGGGCTGTACGGCGCCAGCAAGGGCGAAGTCAATGCGACGAAAACCATGAAACCCAGGATGATGAGTCCAAACTGGGCGGAACGGTGCCGGAAAAAACGCCGCATGGCGTTTTGAAAAGGCGTCCGCGAGTTTACTGTCGTAAGGGATTCAGGCGAGGGAGCGGTAGAAGTAGAAGTGACTTCCATGTTGTCTTTAGTGGAGGCGGACACGGGGATCGAGGAAGGCATAGGATAGGTCAACCAGCAGATTGATCACCACAAAGATCAAAGCGATGATCACGGTGAAAGCCTGGACCACGGCGTAATCGCGGGAGAGAATGGAGCTGATCAGCTGGGTGCCCATGCCTGGCAGGGCAAACACTGTTTCGGTCAGCACCGCACCGCTCATCAGGGCACCAACCGATAACCCGATGACTGTGATGATCGGAAGCATGGCATTCCGCAGGGTATGTTTTTGAATGACCGTCCGTTCTGACAGGCCCTTGGCGCGGGCTGTACGGACATAGTCCAGGCCGAGCACCTCCAGCATACTGGAACGTGTCATGCGCGCGATGATGGCCAGGGGAATGGTCCCTACGACGATACACGGGAGGATCAAATGCCAGAGCGCATCCCGGAACACTTTAAAGTTACCGGTGATCAATGCATTGAGTGTCACCATATTGGAGGCAAAGGTTATGACTGCCAGTTTGATCCCGGTCAGATTTTGCAAATGCCAGGTGGTGGCGAGGGGAGCGATGGAAACCCCGGACGAGAGTCGCCCGGATGGTGGGATCCAAAACGGTGTTCCCTTCAATTTGATGGCAAACACAAAGGCCATCATCAAGCCCAGCCAGAAGACCGGCATCGACACGCCAATATTTGCTCCGATCATCGTGCCTACGTCGACTGCAGAATTACGACGAACCGCGGAAAAGATGCCGAGCAATACTCCGAAGGTTGTGGCAAATACCATCGCGCCAATCGTAATCTCGATCGTCATCGGCAGTCGCTGCAACACGATCTCGGTGATGGGCCTGCCGTCCTTCAGCGATGTGCCGAAATCTCCATGGGACACATCCCGAAGATAGTGCACGAACTGAACCAGAATGGGATCGTTCAGACCATGATCTTGCTTGAACTTTTGACACTGTTCCAAAGTAACCTTTTCCCCCAGAACGGCAAAACAGGGATCGCCAGGCAGGATCCGCGCCAGGGCAAACGTAATAAACATAATTCCAAAGAGAACAGGGAAGAAAAGAAGAATTCGCCGGATCAGATAGAGTGTCATAAGCTTATGTTTAAGTTACTTTGATGCCCCGAAGGCTTTACTCGAAGCCTTCGGGGCATTTCTATTATTCGGTAGGCTGATCAGGGCAGACCAGCCGGATCACCATACGGGAAGGCATTACTTGGGAGGCGCGTTGAGGAACTGTCCGAAGAAGCCGGTCCCATACTCGAAGACACCCGAGTTGCCCTTGTGGTTGGGATTTTTCGCATCCAGGATCGCCGCATAGGAGGCAACCACATCATTGGCATCAAAGGTGGCGCCGTTGCTGTACTTGACACCCGGGCGCAGGTGGAAGGTCCACTCGGTGGCGTCCGGATTGGTGTCCCAGCTCTCGGCCAGCTTGGGCTCGACCTTCGAACCGCCGTACTCATAACCAAGCAGGGATTCGTAGATCTGCAGACAGGCACGCAGGGTCTCACCGTCGGACTCATCGTTGCAGTACAGACTGATCGGCTCCGCGCTCTGCATCCAGACGAGCTGACCGGAATCGGTCGTCATCTGCGAGAAGTTCTCGTTGAGCGGGCCAATCTTCACATTACCAACGCTCTTCAGGAAGGCATCGGCCGTGGTCCCATGAGCAACCGGGATGACGGGCACGTACTTCTTGATCAGTGCATTGGCCGTGTCATAGCTTGCCTGACGCTGGGTTGCATCGCTGGTCTGGCCGGCTTTCTTGATCGCATCCACGAGATCCGGCCATTCCTTGCCGAAGCGGACCGCATTGCTGGCGAAGTGATAGTCATAGAAGTTGGTGGAGTCAGGATAGTCCATGCCCCAGCCCAACAGGAACAAGCCCTGCTCGCCCTTGGACTCAGACTCGATGAACGGGCCGGATTCCATTTTGTTGAGCTCGACCTTCACGCCGATGTCGGCCAGCTGCGCCTGGATATCCTGGGCAACCTGGTTGACATGCGGCAGGTAGACACGGTTCACATCGCGATAGGACAGCTTGATAGTCTGGTTAAAGTCGAATTTGGCATCTGTGAGCATCTGCTTGGCTTTTTGCGGGTCATACGCATACCAGGTCGCTCCATCGCCCGTGGTGCTGTAGCCGGGTTTGAAATCCTCTGGCACGAACTGCTCGGCGACGGTGGATCCGGGCGGATAGAAGGTATCGACAATACGCTTCTTGTCGATGGCCATGGCGAAGGCCTGGCGGACCTGGTCGTTGTCGAACGGCTTAATGGTATTGTTAAGGCCGATATAGAACACGTTCCCGGTCTGGTAGGGGACCAGGCTCAAGTTTGCGTCGCCCTGGATGGCCGCATAATCTTCAGCCGCCGGAGCAAAGATGCCATCCGCAGTCCCGGCCTGCAATTCGACCAGGCGCTGGGCAGCTTCTGCGGACCAGCGGAAGATCAGGGTTTTGTTGGCAGGCTTATCGCCCCAGTAATTGGGATTGGGCTCGAAGGTCATGTGATCGCCGCGCACCCATTCCTTGAGAACATAGGGACCGGTTCCAATGGGATTATCGTTGATCTTG
>JBLMZU010000083.1:0-11789 GCA_050258995.1 Bacteroidota bacterium | reverse complement strand
AATTCTTGTTGAATTTTCTTGCAAAACAAAGGGCAGAGCCGCAGAACTTTTGTCCAATTCTCTGACATCTGACATCACTTTTTAAATTTAGCACTTGAAAATAAAGGAAAGTTTCAGTGGCACATCTTTTGCAATTGCAGACTAAAACCAGATTTTATCCAGATTTTTAGGTTTATGAGATAATAGGGATATAAAGAGCGTGCCGAAAAAAAAGGAGGATGTCATGAGAACCATAAACAATGGATTAAGGTTAAGCCGCGGTATTCGGACGATGATGAAATATGTTGTAAACGTAAGAAATGCTGTTGCAATATTTATCGTGATAGCTATAATCACACTTTGCCTCACCTTGTTGGGTGGAAGAGACGCGTTTGCACAGGGGCCAGGAGCTTGTGCAGGAGATATTCAACAGTTCTGCCAAGGCGTTCAGCAGGGTGGTGGGCGGATAGTCCGATGCCTAGTACAAAACAAGCAACAACTCTCACCAGGCTGCAAGATCCGCATTGCGGAGGTAGCTGAGCAAATAAAGGAAGTGCATCAGGCATGTGAGGACGATATCTTGACGTTCTGTCCAGCTGTCAAGCCGGGAGGCGGCAGGATCGCACAATGCCTGAAGGCAAATAAGGCTTACCTTTCCTTCGAGTGCAAGGCGAAAATCTTTGAGGAAATGCCATAAGGCGGAACAACTCAGCGAGCGGGTAATACCATTATTATGGCTTCTCAAGCTGTGATCACACGGAGGCACGGATCGTGAGTTCGATAGCAATCAGTGGGATCGTGTTTGCGTGCGTCTTCGGGGGTGCGCTGATCGGTATGCTTCTTCAACCCATCCTACCCGAGCATCATCTGAGCACAGATTCAAAGGATATCGTGAAGCTGGGAATCGGAGTGATCGGAACAATGGCTGCCCTTGTTCTTGGCCTGTTGATCGCCACATCACAGAGTTCATTCCGCGAACAGCGAGCCGACATTCAGCAGTTGTCCGCTAACATCATTTTACTAGACCGCGTCCTGGCCCATTACGGACCTGAAACGAAAGAAGCCCGTGATCTGCTCCGCAGCGTTGCTGTCAACACGCTCAATCAGATGTGGCCCGAGAAAAGTTCTAAACCTGCGCAGTTGGACCCGACGGCATCTAAGGTCGAAATTCTCTATGACAAAATCCAGTCTCTCACCCCCCATAACGACACTCAGCGCTCGCTCCAGGCCCAGGCCCTGAGCCTTGCCTTCAATCTCGTACAAACCCGCTGGTTGATGTTTGTGCAGCAGATTAGATCAATCCCTGTGGCATTCCTGATTGTACTGGCTGTGCTGCTTTTCTGGTTCACCACTATCTTCTTCAGCTTTGGCCTCTATGCGCCATCCAATGTAACCGTTATTGCTATCCTGCTCATCTGTGCACTATCGGTTTCAGGTGCGATCTTCCTGATCGTGGAGCTCAACCAGCCGTTTGAGGGGCTGCTTCGTATCCCCAGCGATCCACTGCATGAGGCTCTTTCGCATCTCGGTCAGTAGAACCATGAGGCTTAGGCAGTGAGAACGTACCGATCTAGCTTGAGTGTTCAATCTTCAAATTTGAACAGACACTTTTGATGCTCCCGGTGAAGGGGAGGTGTACAAAGCCCGTGGATCCGAATCGCTTAACGCCAAGCAACCTTCCTTGCGAAGCATAAATCCAAACGGTTGTTAAGGACTGTCAGTCACCTCATTTCATAATCTCCTCAGTCTAATAAATTATTTCCCACTGCTATCCGTATTTACCGCCTTATAACAGCACATGTTGTTTTAGTTTAGTTATACCTGACCGCTAAAGATGGCCAAGTATTGCACGACTTTTGATGCAAAATAGGGAGGGATAAGAATCCTAAAAAAATGACTTTGCACAATCCAGATAAGAACCACAATGACGCTGGCAGACAACAATGATGCACTTCGTGGACGGGACAACTCAAGATACTTCATCGCTTTGGGGGCAACGGCGTGCACCAGAGCAACTACGCGAAGGCGGAGATTCCCGTCTGGCGTGCAGGCTCGGTCCAATCAGACCCGGGCGTCTATTCAATACTCAAGTCCGTATTCACATTCTCCTCTCGTAGCTTCTCCAATTCCGCCGGCGTCAGCTTCACGTCACCGGTCTTGATGGTCACTTTCTGTATGGTCCCAGTGAACCGGTTGTCCCACTGTTTGTAGTCGTCGGTCACGTTCGTTCCCTCATCCAATCCTACGTCGGCGCCGTCATCCGCCGAGAACGCATTCGGCTGCGTCTTTCCGATGCGCCCCTCGGCCACCTTCTTGCCGTTGATGAAGATGCTCTCCGTACCGCCTGAACCGGGCTTGCCCCCGTCATAGGCGAAGACGTAGCGCACGGTCACCTTCCCCACCGGCAGCGGCGTAGCGGAACGCACGGTGTACATCTCCAGCCCCAGCCAGTTGTAGGCAAACATCGGGTGGTTGTCCTTCACGTACAGCGACCACCCACCGAAGCGGCCGCCCTGGGCGAGGATTACTCCCTCGGTGCCGCCCGCCGGGATCTCAAGCTCGGCGGTGATCTCGTTCGAGCGGTTCTTCACGTTGATGAAGGCGTTCTCCATCATCCCGTGCATCCCGGGATAGACCGTGAGGGTACTGCGTCCGCCCATGAGGTCGGGGCGTCCGGCGCGCGCGGCATCGAACCGCTCGAGGGTGCGGTCATCGATCGGGAGCACGTGGTACTTCACTGCCTCTGTCATGAACAGCGTCTCCATCTCCTTGAGCTTCTCGGGGTACTTGGCCGCGAGATCGTTTGCAAGGCTAAAGTCATCTGCTGTGTTGTAGAGCTCCCACACGTCCTTATCGAGCGGATGCCGTGGCACCAACTCCCACGGCGCCTTGTGCACGGTGCCCGCTAGCCAGCCGTCGTGATAGATGCCGCGGTTGCCTGCGATCTCGAAGTACTGCGTGGTGTGACGGCTCTTCACCTGCGCATTGTCGAATGTGTACATCATGCTGACGCCTTCCATGGGGCGCTGCGCGACACCGTTCACCATCTTCGGCTCCGGAATGCCGACGGCCTCGAGGATGGTGGGTGCGATGTCAGTCACGTACTGGAACTGCGTGCGGAGTTCTCCCTTCGCGTTTATCCGCGCTGGCCACGAGATGACGAGCGGGTTCTGAGTACCGCCGTAGCTCCCTGCCACCTGCTTGGTCCACTCAAAGGGCGTGTCACCGGCCACGGCCCATCCAGCTGCGTAGTGGTTGAACGTCTTGGGACCGCCGAGTTCGTCCATGTGCTTGAGCTGGGTCTCCACTGTCTCTGCGACCCCGTTGAAGTACGTGAACTCGTTAAACACGCCCATCATGCCACCCTCCGCGCTAGCGCCGTTGTCGCCGACCATGTAGAAGATCAGAGTGTTGTCGGCCACGCCCATCTCCTGGAGGGTGTCCGTCAGGCGCCCAATCTCGTGATCGGTCTGTGCGGCGAAGCCGGCGAACACCTCCATCTGATGCGCGAAGAGCTTCTTCTCGTCGGGCGTGAGTTTGTCCCAATCCTTGATTGCATTGGGCTTGGGTGCAAGCTTGGTACCAGCCGGTACGATTCCGAGCTTGATCTGCCGGGCGAGGGTTTCCTCACGGTACTTGTCCCATCCTTCGTCGAACTTCCCCTTGAACTTCGCGATCCACTCCTTGGGTACGTGGTGTGGCGCGTGTGTCGCACCTGTGGCGAAGTAGATGAAGAACGGCCTGTCAGGTGTCATCGCATGCTGAGAACGCACCCAAGCTATCGCCTGGTTGGTCATGTCGACAGTGAAGTGATAGTTCGGGTCTTTCGGTGGTTCTACCATTGTGGTCCCATCCCACAGGAGCGGTGCCCACTGGTTGGTCTCGCCACCGATGAAGCCGTAGAACTTATCGAAACCGGAATGCGTAGGCCACCGGTCGTAAGGCCCGGAGACGCTAACCTCCCATGGTGGCGTCTCGTGGTACTTCCCAAACGCTGCCGTGCTGTAGCCGTTCTGTCTCAGGATCTCGGCGAGCGGCGTGATGTTGAGCGGCCGGACGCCGGTGTTTCCCTCAAACGCCGTGGCCAACTCCATAATCGCGCCAGTGTTCGTGGAGTGGTGGTTGCGCCCAGTGAGGATAGCCATGCGGGTGGGCGAGCAGAGCGCCGCAGTGTGGAACTGGTTGTAGCGAAGTCCCTCCGATGCGAGACGGTCGAGCGTGGGCATGGGGATTGGGCCTCCGAAGGTGCTCGTCTGGCCGAAGCCCATGTCATCGATGAGTATGATCACCACGTTGGGTGCGCCCTTGGGCGCTTTCACCTCGAATCTCGCAGGCGCGGTGACATTACGCGCATCGAGCTCGGTTATAGTGGGGTTTACAGGCCCGACGATGGGGAGCGCGGTGCGATCAATCATTTCCTGTGTGGCCTTTTCCTGCGCAGCGGCGAGGTCGGACATACTGGCTGCGAGCAGTTGCATACTAAAAATCATAACTAATGGAAAACTGAAAAGTGATATAACGAGTTTCTGTTTCATTTCATTTTACCTCCTGTGCTTTATTAAACCATGAGATAGAATTGCCACGCCATACTCAACATACATTGAGCGGTCTTAGCAAAGCCTCTCTCACACTGCGCAAGCACCTTTCAGCGCATCCAGCGTTCCCCCACAAACATACCTCCAAATGGAGATGGTATGGCCTCCGGCCTGGCCTCCGGCCGCCCGGTGGCGTATCTAGGAACCATTTGCGGCTGAGTCCCTTCGCCCTGTATAAGGTGCTATTGTCTCCCTGGTGTGCAGTTACTCCCACGACTAGTACGGACCCACTGCCTTGATTATGATATTGACGTCTTGTTCGCCTACCTCCAAAGGAGCCATAATCAGTTCCTTCGTTACTTAGATAGCAATCTATCCACTGACTTGGGTCTCCTTCTAATAGCTTAACCTGGGCTGCTAGGCTAGAGACTATTCAATGAAATTGCAAAGACCTCATGGATTTCAATATCTGATGACTCACAAAAATGGGTGTGAGTTGTGGGGCTGAGGAGTAAAAACGAATTCCTCATCCACAAGTCTCCTCCTCTCTTAGCTGATGAAGCCCTTCCTGGTCAGGAAGAACACGCGGCCGCCGAAGCCCAGAGTGATGAGCGAGCCGATCGTTAGCAGCTCGAAAAAGTCCGACTCGGAGATGATCCGCCCGTGGCCGCGTCTCATAACCAACTCTCGGCACAATTGCTGCCTTAGCGTCGTATATGCACGGCCATTACTCAGTCAATCGCCTCACTGGCAGGCACGGCGACATCCCAGCTATGGCTTATAGCTGCATGCTGTCTCAAAGCACGTGTCATAAGTGTTTTTCAGGTCGTCCTGAACGATCCGCGCGCAACTTCTGGCCGCCGATGGCTAAGGTTTGTAGTTGCTGTAGGGGCCGCCGACCCGGTCGTAGGTGTTGCCAATATCGTCCTGAGTGATCATGGTTTTGCCGTTGTCGGTCATGAAGACCAGATCCTGTTCAAGAATGGGGGAGCGGAACTTCCAGCCCGGGGGCAGCTTCAGGCGCGAACCCAGATCCTTCAGATCTTCGAACTTCTGGTTTGGATCCTTGATCAGGCTGGCCGACTTCATGACCCACGAGTTGCCTTGGGGATCATCCAGGATGTAGGCGCGAGATCCCTTATTTATGCCCATGCTGGTGTCACGCCTGGCGTGCATGACCGCGTAGGAGAGATCCTTGCCTTCGCGGATCTCTTCGGGGATGGGGAACCACATGACCCAGCGTGCTTTGAGCCCCTGGAAATCGCGCTCCTTGCCGACCTTCGCACCGATATGGTCGACCGTCCAGAGGCGCGGTCCGTTCTTCACGGTGCTCAGAGCACCGTTGTCTTTCTTGACCTTCTTCATGTCGATCTTGTCCAGGATGACCGCGGGGGAGCTGTCACCGCCACCGGCGGGGTTGGCGCCGTTCAGGCCAGTGGTGTTGTAGACGCCGGCCGTGAAGTTGCGGGTCACGGCATTGCCGAACACCAGCAGAATTTCGGTGTAGCGGCTGCCCATGAGGCCATCCCACTTCATCTCCGTGAGTTGAGCGTCGTCCTTCGGCTGCTCGGCGCAGCCAGCGAGAACCGAACCCGCAACGAAGAGCAATCCCAGAAGCTTCAACACTGCGTTAACGTAAACTGTCTTTCCAACGAATTTCATATGACTCTCCTCCTTGTCGACGAGAGCCCGAGCACATTCGGGCCTTGGTTACGAACGCGGACCACTCCATCCACTGCAAACTCCTTGCGCCTGCTTTGTCGGAAAGTGAATGCCAGCATTGCCCGACTCAATGTAATCGCTCTCCTCAGACATCGCTCCTAAGTATTTTGATTTCCCCCATTCTATACCTCAAAGTACCAATAAATTCAAGGGAATGGGAATGTATCCTCAAGCATTACTACTGTATTCAAGCATTACTTGGGATCATAGCATTATCTCCTCCTATCTCTTTGTATGGTACTCGCCCCGACACAAGGAATCAGAAAATCACCTGTAGCCGGAGGCCGGCAACAGTAGCTGTGTTTATATCCCTCGTTTTGACTATGGGGAGCGGTGGCCCACCGATACTCACAACCTGCTGCTGAGCAGGACTGACAACCTGTATGTCAGGCGTCAGCCGCATCCATGGGGTTATTGCCAGGTCGTAGTAGGCCTCAAACCCCTGCTCATTCCTCAAAAAGAACCTGGTCGCAAGCGGACCAGTGAATTGAGGGTGTCCGACAACTAAATAGTAGTACCCAATGCCGAAGCTATCCACTGGCCGGGTTGGGACTATACCCTTGCCGCCGACTCCTATACTGAAGAAGTAGTGCGAGGGGTTGGGATTACCGTCTGAAACCCCAAACCTTCCAAAGATGCCAACGCCCTTACCGGACCCTTTTTGGGTCTCGTACAAGAACTGATCAAAGTTGTAGAAAAGCATCCAGGAACCCTTCTTGGGTTCAATCGTACGGTTTTCAATGATAAAGCGCAGACTCTGATCGAGGGAAGTGAACGTTTCGTTCGAATACCCCCCACCGACGACTTGATGTCCGGTGAACCCGAAGAATAGGTTTGTCCTCACACGTGCAAAACCTTCAAAGGTTAGCTTGTTTCCGCTCAAATCTTCAATGGAATCGAAGTCAGCCGTCCCATTGGTTTGAAGAACAGAAAAGTTCACGATAGCAGCAGCGGGGTCTTTGGTCGGCAATACAATCACTCCTCCACCCAGGGTCGAGTAGGGCGTAATTAAAAGTGCTACCGGATCGAAGTTAAATGCCAGATTGAAGAACTGGGTGTCACCTTTGCCGTAGGCAAACTCATTAAGAACAACGGATGTGGTATCAAGCTTCCCGAGAATTAAACCGGCGTAGGGAGAAAGGAACTGTGCAATATTCCATGCTGGCATCTTAAGGTTGTTACCATTGGGTATTGGATAGAGCTGATTGCTGTTCACTGGCATGAGCGCTCCTGTCTGACCGTTTACGGAATCAGCAAAAGAACTCTCAGTACTAACGTTACCCTCAGCTTCCAGCGTGAGAAAGCCTCCCGGCCATAATCCAAGCTTCTGTGTATCCACCGTGATTGTGAGGTTTCCACGCGCTCCCCACTCGGCGCCCTCGCTCTTGCCGCCGCCAAGGATCCCCTGAAAAACCTGGGTCAGGCTGAGATCGAAGATGACACCCTTATTAGCCAGGTAATTCCGTGCGCCGCCCCAGTCACCGGTGAGTGTCGAGCGAAACCCGAGTTCGCCTGAGTACGGGTTTGAAGTTGACGTCTCCTCCGCTCCAGATTGTGTGCTAATGAGAGACATTCCAAATATAAATACGACCGTTACGATAATTGCTGATTGCTTCATCTTCAGCCTCCCTAAAAAGCGTTCCTGGAATTAGCGATGGATTGAATGCTCCATCTCTGTGAAACAGTATCAGGATACACGAGTATCCACCGACCTTGGTATTTGAAAGTTTACAGGTAACTTGCCAAACTTCACCATCTTGCCGACACCGAGACCAACAGGTCGGGTCATCTTATTATCCTGATATAACTTTTCCCTAAATTTATTTTTTATCATTTTTAATAGAGTAAATTTGATACACCACACATAAGAGCGAAATGTGAAATTGTATCACTTGCATCTCCTCCTAGAACCTCCCCGCGCATAACACAAAACAGTCCGGATACATCTTCCGGGACTCGGACCATTCCATTTACAGCAAACTCATTGCAACTTCTTTATAGGCGGAAGCTTGTAGGTGCCATCGAGCATCGCCTCCTTGGGCCAGTACATGCGCATTATGAGGATGAACTGATGGGCAGGAGCTGGGAGCCAATTGGACTCCTTGGCCTTGCCGGGCGAATTGTGCTGGATGTACAGGTCCACCGAGCCGTCGGCATTGGTCTTGAACTTGTTGCGCGAGCTTAAGTTGTAGCGGTTGAGGGCGTTATCCACGAAGAAGTACTGCGCGTTGTACATCGTGAGAGACCAGAAGCCCTTGACGGGGGGCATCTCGCCTTTGCTGAAGTGCATGACATAGTTGTTGGCGCCGCTGTATTTCAGCCCCACGTCGGGCCCGTTGGAAACGGGGTAGACCGAGTCCTGAGCGAGGTTGGCGTACAAGCCGATGAAGGCGATCAGTGCGCGCTGGATGTAATCCGTACCGTAGGGACCTGTCTTGGTGGTCAGGATCCAGCCATTCTCGATTCGCCAATCGCCGGCCGCGACGCCCTCCCTTTGCCAGCCCAAGATCCGAGCCTGGGCCGTTTTGGGCGCCTTGACGAGCGCCTGAGCCACGGCGGGATCGAGCTTGGCGATGTCGAAGTCCTGTCCGGGGAAGATGCCGAGCCTGCCAAGCTGGGCGACCATCTCGGTATCTTCGGCGGTGGGTGGATTTGTTTTGAGGAGCTCGGCGAAAAGCTTGAAGAAGTCGCCGCCCTCCATGGCGTTTACCTGGTCCCGCACGATGGTCTTCATGTCGACGGCCGGGTCGATCGTGCCCGGCACGGGCTTGTATGGCTTTCCATATGAGGAAAGCGGGACAGCCGTCACTTTGTCCTGCAGCGCGTGAACTTGCTTGTAATCCTCGGGTGTACCGGTGCAGTAGATCTTTCCGTCGAAAAGGACGATTCCGGTGGACGACTTATATTCCTTGACGCCCGGGGGCAGCGTCCCGGACCAGCCGGGACCCGTGATGGCAAAGGTCTGGGCGCCAGTTCCGGTGGTCCGCTTGCCGGGATCCGCGAAGACCGTGGTCCAAGCGTCAAATATGCTGAAGACTGCGTACCGACCTTTCATGTCGGGAATGCTGACGACCCAGGGTTCCTTGGAAACATCGAGATAGGCATAAGTGTAGAGCGTGTCCGCATTGGGCGCGGTGACGTCCGTGTAAGAAGCATCGAGATACTTGCGGAACCTGGCAAACTGACCCATGGGAGCTTTGGCGCCCTCGGGGGTGTCCGTGGGCGCCACGACATTAGTCAACCGGCGACGGGTGAGTTCCACGGTTACGAGAGGGTACGCGTAGATGTAGGCCTCGACGGCGATTCCTTCCACGTCGACGGCCTCGGGATTGTCCGCCGCCTTGGAGGCGCTGCCGGCAACGATCCCCAGACAAACCAAAAGTGCTGCCAGAGCGGCAGCCGAGATTATCGTGCGGCGCGATTTGTCTGCGCGCCCGTCTTCATCAAGTTTGTTCATGGGTGTCCTCCTTCTAGAAGCACTGGTCGCGGCTACGGCTTGAAACTGCAGTTCTTCTGGTTATCCGCCTCAAAGCAGGCGTTGTAGGTGCCTTGCAGATCGTCCTGGACGATGCGTGCGACGCCGTTAATCGCACCGATCCCGAGATCCTGGTCCAGCACCTTGACGCGGTACTTCCAGCCCGGCGGGAGCCTGAGCTTCTTGTCGAGCGTCTTGAGGTCCTCGTACGTCAGGGTCGGGTCGACGATGAGCGTATAGGCCTGCAGCACCCACGGCGTGCTGTCCGGATCATCGAGAATGAAGACGGTCTGGCCTTTCTTGTAGCCCTGCATGGACTTGCGCACGACCGTCGTCGGCTTGTAATAGGTCACGCCTTCCTCCTTACCGAAATCCTTCGGCAGTTGCACATGGGCGTACCACCGCGCCTGCAGACCATTGAAGTCTTGCTGCGACCCGACGGGCAGATTGAGCCAGTCATACATCCAGAACCGGGGGCCGTTCTTGAACACACCCTGCACGCCGTACTGCTTCTTCAGCGCCTCTGGATCGACCTTCGCCCACATGTCGGCCGGGCACGTGTCGCGGCGATTCGCGGCATTGTTCAGATCGGTCGTGTTGTAGACACCCGCCGAGAGATTCTTGATCACCGGGTTTTCGCCGATTAGGAAGATCTCGCAGTAGCGCCGTTGCTGATATCGTCGAAACGCATGACCTTCGTGTTCTTTGAATCGTCCAATATCGATGCATCGAACGCAAAGGATGCCGAGACGCCCGCGAGAAACGAGCTCGCGACGAGGAGCAGTCCCAGGGATTTCAAAACGGCGTTAACATACGCGGTCTTACGAGCAGGTTTCATCTGACTCTCCTTCTGGTTGACGAGGGCCCGAGCACGGTCGGGCCTTGGTGACGATCCCAGACAATCATCTACAGGGAACGCAATGCGCCTGCTCGACCGGCGGGACCTTGTGAGTGCCATCGGGCATCCTTTCCGTTGGCCGGACGTCCCGCGCCGCAAGGCTGGACGGCCCGCCTTCCGGCGCGAGCATGGTCTCCTTATCTTTGACGAGAACCCGAACCCATTCGGGCGTTTCCTATGGGACACGGACGACTCCATTTCCAGCGAACTCATTGCAACTTTTTTATCGGCGGGAGCTTGTAGGTGCCGTCGAGCACCGCCTCCGTTGGCCAGTAGTCGCGCACCGTTAGGTTGAACTGCCCGCTTGCGGGCGCGGGCAGCCAGTTGGCCTCTTTGTCCGCCCCCGGCGACTTCGCCTGGATGTACAGATCGAGCGACCCGTCCGGGTTGTACGTGAGTGGCATCCAGGCGGCCAGGTTATAACGGTTGATGGAGTTCGGCACGTAGAAGCCCTGCGGGTCGTACATCGATACCGACCAGGTGGCGTTCGTGGGCGGCGTCTGGCCCTTATTGAAATGCATGACGTACCTGTGGGCGCCATCCAGCGGCTTGCCGTCGCCGTCGATGAAAGCCGTGGGGTATACAACGTCCTGCGGCTTAATAGCGCCAAGCCCGACCAGGGCGATGCCGGCCCGGGTGTTGTAGTCCGTACCGTAGTTCCCCATATCTTTCGGCATCACGATCCAGCCGTTCTCCGTCTTCAGTTGCTTCACGCCCTCCTGCAGCTTCGCGAAAGCTCCCATCGCGCGCTGCAACCCCTTCGCGATGGCCGGATCGACCTTGCCGATGTCGAAGTCCTTACCGGGTTCAATTCCGATCTTCTTCAGCTTTTCGACCATCGGTCCGTCGGCAGGGGCCGGGGGGTTGTCCTTCATCAGCCGCGCGAGCCGTCCAAAGTAGGCGCCGGCATCCATCTTCTGAACCTGCACGAGAGGCGGTGTCTTTGTGTCGACGCTCGCGGCGACCGGCACCTCGGCGGGCGGCGTGTAGGGCTGGCCCCAGGCGCTAAGCGGCGTCAGCTTGTACTGCTTCTGCAGGGCGTTCACCACCGTGTAGTCATGCAGTCCGTTCGTCTGCATCTGTCCGTTCACCCACACGAACCGCGTCGGGGACCGGAAGGTCTGTTTGACATCGGCGGGCGGCGTGCCATGCCAGCCGGGCCCCGCGATCAGGAAGTTCG
>JBLMZU010000082.1:0-6105 GCA_050258995.1 Bacteroidota bacterium | reverse complement strand
CTGGGTGCGTCCCTGGTGGACATATGTCCCCATGAAGGCAGTCACACTCTTGACCCTGGGTTTACCCAGCACCCAGCGCGTGTACTCAATCGAATGGCAGCCCATATCCAGCATCACGCCGCCGCCCGAGCGATTGACATCCCAGAACCAGCCCATATGCGGACCGGGATGCTCCTCGGATTGCTTGGCAAGGAACGGCTCGCCGATCGCGCCTTCGTCGATCAAGGTCTTGGCACGGACATATTTGGGGGCGAAGAGCAGTTCCTCGGCATACATCAGCAGGACGCCTGCCTTTTTGCAGGCCTCGATCATCTCATCTGCCTGCTCCAATGTCACGCAGAGCGGCTTCTCGATGATGACATGTTTCCCTGCCCGGGCCGCATCCACCACCACCTGGCAGTGCAGATCGTTCGGAACGCCGATATCGACCATATCGATTTCGGGATCCTTAAGCATTTCGCGGTAGTCGCTGTATACGTGGTGAATGCCTCGTTCGTGCGCGAATTTTGCTGCATTCATCGGACTGGAAACGGCAACCACTTCGGCGTTATGCACCCAGCCTTTGAAGGCAGCGTAATGCAGGTCGCCGACAAAGCCGGTCCCTACCATGCCAACTTTTACTGTTTTGTCCATAGGTTTCTCCTTCTGTTTTCGTTACGCGACTTTTATGTCGGCCTACACCGACAAGCGAAATTGACCTCACTCCACTGCTATCTACTGCCGCAGTGCCTTCTGGCGGCCATAGATGGAGATCAGAACGAGCAGAGTAGCTCCCAGGACCATACGGCGGACCGAGTCCGGCATCTGCATGGTCGTGAGCAGACTTGTGATCAGCGTTAACACGATTGCACCTGCCATCGTTCCCCAGTAACTGCCTTTGCCCCCGGAAAGCAGAGTCCCTCCCACGGCCACGGCGGCGATTGAGGGAAACAGGAATGGCCCTCCGAGCTGGATCATGACCACACCGGTATTCCCGACCAGCAGGAAGCCGCCAAACCCGGCCAATGCGCCGGCCAGAGAATAGGTCGCCAGGTTCACAGCATTGACATTCACCCCGGAGAGCTTGGCCGTCATGCGATTCACGCCGATGGCAAACAGGTGCTTTCCGTATGTGGTTCGTTCCAGCAGGATCCACATGAGCACGCCGAAGATCAGCCAGATGATGAGCGCGTTCGGGATGGGGATGCCAGGGGATAGCGGACGGGCGATCAACCTGGTCATGATCGGCGCCACCTTCCCAGTCACGGCACCATGCGTGACGACAATGATCAGTCCTGTCACCACGCCGGCCATGCCAAGCGTCATCACAAAAGGTGAGATCTTCAGATAGGTAATACCGGCTCCGTTCAAGAAACCGATGATTGCGCCGATCAAAACTGCGGCAAGCACAGCAGGCAAAACTCTGCCATCGACACCGTTTACGATCACATAGGTTGCGATGGCAGACAGCGTGACCACTGCACCGGCAGAGAGGTCTATCCCCTCAAAACCGCTGATGATCACCAGGGTTTGTCCGGCGGCGATCACGCCCAGGAACACCGCCAGGCGCAGGATATTGAGTGCCTGGGCGCGGGCAATGTTCAAATCGCTGCCGTAGCCATTCGGTAGAAGCCCCGATAGAAGAAATAACACCAGAGCGAGAAGCAGTGCAGCGACCGGGGGGGAGATGTACAGGCGTTTCATTCTCGCCTCCTGAACAGACTGATGATGCCTGGCATGGCCAGCGCAATTACGATGATGATTGCTTTGACAAAAGTTTCCCACCAGGTATTGATGTGGGCAAAGGAGATGATATTTTGGATCACACCAAGGGTAAGCGCTCCCATCACGGGACCAGCCACCCCACCGACGCCGCCGCTCATTGCCGTTCCCCCGATCACTACCGCGGTGATGGAGTTCAGGGTCATGGAGGCGCCGATCTCTGCGTTGCCCGAGCCGCTGAGCATGGTAATGGCGATTCCTGCAAGGGCGGCCATAAATCCGGAAATCACATACGTGCTGAACTGGACGGTTGTGACCGGGACGCCCGTTTCATAGGCAGCCTGTGCTCTTCCCCCTACAGCATAGAGATAATTTCCATACCGCATCGCCCGGATATATCCCCAGGCAAGCAGCACGATTCCAATGACGAAGAAAGCCAGGGGCAATCCGATGGGAGAAGTATTTCGATACAGCTCGGCGATCGCAGCGGGAATGCCTCCTCCGGGATTGGGAAGGATGTATAATGCCACACCCGCATATAAAAAGCTTGTCGCATACGTGGTAATGATCGGCTGCAGACGAAGGTAGGCAACAAAGAAACCGTTTATGGCGCCCGCCAGCGCTCCCACCAGAAGGGAGATCGCCACGTATTTCCACATCATTTCCGGGGAACCCACCAATCCGACACGAGTGGCCAGGATCGTGTTAATGATGGAAACGATTGAACCTACAGAGATATCGATGCCCCCGCCGATAATTACGATCGCCTGTCCGACGGCCAGTAAAATGAGAGGCAGGAACACACGCATGTTGCTGTTAAGTGTGTCACGGGCGAGCAGGTTGGGCTGGAAAATAAAGTTGACAACAAGTGCCACAACCAGCAGGATGAGTGCAAAGAATGCCGGATAGCGCGTCGTTAATGTCTTCCAGGAGAAGCTTTTCATTGCGCACCTCCATCCGACACGCCCAGGCTGGCAGCGATCAGGTTTTCCTTGGTCAGAGCATCTCCGACCAGCTCGGTCTTGATGCGGCCATCGTGCAGGACCAGGACCCGGTCACATAAACCGACCAGCTCCTCGTCATCGCTGCTATAAAACAGGATCGTTTTCCCTTCCCCGCACAGCTGCGTGAGCAATGCATAAAACTCAGCCTTGGTGCCGACATCGACTCCCTTGGTCGGATCATCGAGCAGCAGCAATCCCGGCTGGCGCATCAGCCATTTTCCGATCACCACTTTCTGGGCGTTGCCGCCCGACAGGCTGCTGACAGGCTCCCCCAGGCTGGCCATTTTCAAATTCAAACTGGCACCCGTCTTTTCGGCATCTTTTTTCGCCTTACCAATTCGCAGGGGGAATCCGTATTGTGACCAGGAGGGCAGCTGGAAGTTTTCAAGAATGGAACGAATATAGAGCAACCCCTCGCGAGCACGATCGCCCGGGACGAGAGCCAGTCCCTGCTGCATGGCCTGGCGCGGGTGCCGGAAGTGCACCGGCTTGCCCTGGTACTGAACCTCCCCCGAAAAGGGAATGGCGCCGAACAGAGAAAGAAGCAGGTCACGCTGACCCTGTCCCTGCAGGCCGCCAATGCCGACCAGTTCCCCTTCTTTGACCTTGAAGCCTACCTCGCGCAATACATGGGTGTGGAGGTTTCTGACTTCCAGACGAACCAGCTTCGCCTCCTGTTGATCGCTCTTGCGCGCGTAGCTGAAGACCGAGTCCTTGTCGATCATCAGCTTGATCAGATCCTTCTCGGTAACATCCTTGATCTTTCCCGCGCCGACGGTTTTGCCATTGCGCAGAACGCTGAAAACATCTGCGATCTGGAAGATCTCCTCCATGCGGTGCGAGATGAAGACGATTGCCTTGCCATCCGCCTTCCACTTCCTTACTAGCTCGAACAGGCGCTGTACCTGTCGGTTATCCAGGCTGGCCGTGGCTTCATCCAGGATCAGCATCCGCGGATCGACGCTGACCGCCTTCAGGATCTCGACGATCTGCTTTTCATCGGGGGGCAGTTCAGAAACGGGCAGATCCGGCTGTAGATCTGTTTTGAAGGTGCCTGCGAACAGGGCCAGAAGCTCTTCGGTCCTGGTCTGGATCAACTTGCGATTCCGCATCCCACTCCGGCCGAGCGGTTCGCGGGTCAGCCAGATATTGTCTGCGACCGTCATCTGCGGGATCAGGCTCAGCTCTTGAAAGACCGTGGAAATCCCCATCGCCCGGGCAGCCTGTGGAGAGGGAAGTTGGACCGGGCTGCCATCCAGGAGTAGCTGTCCTCCATCGAGGACAACTACTCCGTTGATAACCTTGCTCATCGTACTCTTGCCGCTTCCATTGGCGCCGATCAATGCCACAACCTCCCCGGAATTAACTTCCAGGTTCCCATCCGAGAGGGCCAGCACGCCCCCATATCGTTTTACAACGTTCCGGGCAGAAAGCGACAGTGTCATACATTTTCCTTTCCCCTCTCCCGGGATGGGGAGAGGGGTTGGGTTATGGTGTTCTTACTTCTGGAAGTATTGCTGGACTTCATCTTCCGTCATGATGTTGTCGAGCAGGTAGGCATCGGGCTTGCCTTCGCACATCTTGAGGCCATCGGCCAGGTTGTCCTTGGTAATGACGGCAGCAAGCGGAATAACAAAGGAGAGACCATTGGCGCCGCCGAGCTTGCTCTTATCGACTTTCTGGCCTTGCAGCATGTCATACGCAATGCGCAGGCCGGTCGGGGAAACGCCCGGGTGGTTGGCAACTGCGATCGAGTCAAAATTAGGATTGGTCTTGAGGGCTTCCTGCCAGAGCTTCAGGAACTGGCAGCGGCCTTCGCCGACGCCCTGCGGCCACTTGGCGGGATTGGCAGCCATGACAGCCTGCAGCGCGCCGATCGCCATGCCGTCCTGGGTCCAGTAGCCGGTCAGGTTGGGATAGGCAGCCAGGAAGTTGGACATGACCTGCTGTCCGGTGGCCTCGTCCCACTTGCCGGTGTCCTTGGCCAGTACTTTGATATCAGGATAGCCAGCTAGCACTTCATCGACGCCCTGCATACGAGCGACATTGGCGGGATGTCCGGGGAAGCCTTCGATCTCGACGATATCGCCCTTGCCGCCAAGCTTATCGGCCAGCCACTTGGCGGAGGTCTTGGCCCATTCCTTCTGATCGATGCCGACGTTGTAGACGCCGGGGACGTTCAGCTCCTGGTCGACCGAGATCACGATGATGCCCTTGTTCAAGGCCTCGAGCAGGGTCGCATTCAGCCCGTTGACATCGCCCGGGTTGACGAGGATGGCATCCACGTTCTTCGCCATCAGGTTCTGGAGCTGCTGGATCTGGCCGGCTACATCCGTATCGGCGCTTTCGATCACAAGCGGGTTGGCAAGGCCTTTGTCCTCATATTCCTTGTTGGTCGCGATCAGCTCATCGATCATCTGCGTGCGGTATTCGCTGCTGATGAACGGGTTGGAGATACCGATCGTAAACTTCTTCGGTGCTGCAGAAGTTTCCTTGACAAAATACTGCTGCACTTCATCGTTGGTCAGGATCTTATCGAGCAGGTAGGCATCGGGCTTGCCTTCGCACATCTTGAGGCCATCGGCCAGGTTGTCCTTGGTGATGACTGCGGCGAGCGGGAGCACGAACGAAAGACCATTGGCGCCGCCGAGCTTGCTCTGATCCACTTTCTTGCCCTGCAGCATATTGACTGCAATGCGCAGGCCGGTCGGGGAAACGCCTGGGTGGTTGGCAACTGCGATCGAGTCAAAATCAGGGTTGGTCTTGAGGGCTTCCTGCCAGAGCTTCAGGAACTGGCAGCGGCCTTCGCCGACGCCCTGCGGCCACTTGGCGGGATTGGCAGCCATGACGGCCTGCAGCGCGCCGATCGCCATGCCGTCCTGGGTCCAGTAACCGGTCATGTTCGGGTAAGCGGAGAGGAAGTTGGACATGACCTGCTGTCCGGTGGCCTCGTCCCACTTGCCGGTGTCCTTGGCCAGGACTTTGATGCCGGGATATTTGGCAAAGACTTCGTCCACGCCTTCCATACGAGCGACGTTGGCGGGGTGTCCGGGGAAGCCTTCGATCTCGACGATATCGCCCTTGCCGCCGAGCTTATCGGCCAGCCACTGAGCGGAGGTCTTGGCCCAGGCCTTCTGATCGATGCCGACGTTGTAGACGCCTGGGACGTTCAGCTCCTGGTCGACCGAGATCACCAGGATGCCCTTCTTGACAGCTTCCTCAAGGGTTGCGTTCAGGCCGTTGACGTCGCCGGGGTTGACGAGGATGGCATCCACGTTCTTGGCCATCAGGTTCTGGAGCTGCTGGATCTGGCCGGCTACATCCGTGTCGGCGCTTTCGATCACGAGATCATTGGTGATCCCTTGATCCATGTATTCCTTGTTGGTCGCGATCAGCTCAT
>JBLMZU010000081.1:0-7895 GCA_050258995.1 Bacteroidota bacterium | reverse complement strand
ACCTGTCATTCCAACCTTCCGGGTAGCGTTGTGATGGATTGACTCTGGCACCTCCTTTCCTACAATTCACCCTAAGAGAGTGTTTCTTAAGTCGTGGTTACCATCTTTTTGGTACACGGATTTCACGGAAACCACGGAAAAGAGCCTTTTTATTAGGGTTTATTCCGTGAAAATCAGTGAAATCCGTGGCGTCCGCGTCCCGAAGAGTCTTTAAGAAACAGTCTCTTAGGGTCTCTTCGGGCAGGCCTATTTTCCCGTATCAAATGCCGGCAGCTCCACCTGGGCGAGGCAGTCCGTATTCAACCCATCAATGGAACCCCGGGCAAAGAGGTCCTTCAAAATGGAACCATGGCAGTCAAGGCCGGTGAAGCTGTGCGCCTGGCCGGGTGCGACCACGCTCAGGCTGTTGGGATAGCGCACTTTGGCACGCGCCACATTGCCGGGCGGGTCCTGCGGATCGGCATCGCCGTTGATGAACAGGATGGGTACGGGTGAATTCCGGAGCGGTCCATAGAGCGCAGCCTCCTTCGGCCGGGGCACAGCGGCGCAGACATCCTCCGGCGCCACCAGCTTGCGGACGGCGTCATACGTCAGGTAGGATACGGCGCGTTCTGCGGTGACATCCGACCGGCGCAGCCTGGCCCATTCCTCATGACACAGGATGGTGAGATTCATCATGGACCATTTTGGCTCGGCGCTGTCATCACTCTGGTAGGGAGCGATGAGGGCCGCCAGCCCCTTCCAGTCCTCCAGGTAGATCAGGTGGATGAGCTTCGGCACCAGGACGGCCGTCTGGGTGGAGGCCAGGGCCCTATGGACCAGGACAGTGAACGCTTCGGAAGTAAGGACCACCGGCTTGCCCATCTCCAGGACCGGCGTGGTGGCCGGGGTCTGCTTCAGCCGGGTGAGCGTTTCCGCAAACTCCTGTCTCACATTCGGGAATGCAGAATGACAGCCGGCATCCGCCTCACAGCGGGCCAGGATCGAATCCAGCGCCTTCTGACTGGTGAGCGGCCAGGTCTCAAGCAGGGGCACATCCAGCAGGGAGGTCCCCTCCATCGCGGCCGTGCGTGCATGTTCCCCGTGGCGCAGAATGTATACCAGCATCGCTGCACCACCATACGACCCGCCGTACAGGTTGATCCGGTCGTACCCCAGGGCTGCCCGGACGTCGTCGAGATCGTCCATGTTCCAGGCCGTGGTATAGGCCCGTGGATCGCCGTCCAGGCCGGGCACGCATTTACGCACTGCCTCGGCCTGGCGCTCCGGTTCCAGGGGCTCGGGACATTCCAGCATGTGCGAGCCGCCGGTCCCACGCTGGTCCACGAAGACCACGTCCCGCAGCTCGTTGGCAGGCCCCAGGATCGCCATGTAGTAATCTGACGATTCGATGGCCGAAGCGCCGGGACCACCGACCACCACAAAAATGGGATCGGGCGCCGGCTGGTCGCTGCGGGCGGGGACCACGGCGATCTGCAGATCGATCTTGCGGCCTCTTTGCAACAACCGGTCTTCGAACACCGACAGGCTGCCGCATTTTGCCAGGTACCCACCGCCCACCCGGCAGGAGTTCAGCTCCGGTTTGGGAGGTTTCACCGGCAGTCCACTGCAGGCAGCCAGCAGACAGATCACAAGCAGGAGCATGGCTGCACGGGAAAGACCATGAAGCTTGATCATCGGGGACTCCTTTCAGAATGACACGAGCGCCTCCCTGCCCGGAAGCATGAGAGCTGGGAGGGAACCTGAGCTCCATCTCATCTAAAAGTTGTTATCGTGTTTCAACGTGATAGCTTAAGTGCTATACCTACCCCATCCCCAGTGTACGACTCCCCGCATCCCAAGTCATGTGCCGTTTGTCATAAAACCCGCGCGGGAAAAGACACTCAGGGTTTTCGATATTTGGGTAAACCTACAACACTACCTGGCCCGCGGCGACAACTGCCTCCCCATTGGCTTTCCTCCAAACAAACAGCCTGCACATGGTGCAGGCCGCCGTCCATTGCATAAATAAATAATCTGACAGACTACAATTCGCTTGCTCAAGATTGAGTGCTGCTGTGAGCAATTTTGCTGCTGTACTTATCGACGCAGGTTATTTAAACGGCCCGCACGACAACCAGGTCCGCTATTGCCAAGCAGTCCAATCGTCTGTCAGATAGCGTTGGCACACCGAATTTATGGACATAAAACGGTGCAATGGGTCAGTATTCGCTGCCATGCTTAACGGGCCCGATGTCCAGACATTATGTATCCTTTAGGAAATCCCTTGTTGTTTGGAGATACATCTTTTTTCAGGGAACGTGATACCGGTCAATCGCTTATTAATCGACGCAAAAAGCCGGGCGGGAGTGCATGGGCAGGAATGCCTGCATTTCCTGATCCGTAGCGGATGTATCCTTTGCTTCCCCGCTGTGTCATGAAAGAACTACACCGCAAAAAGGACAGCTCATCATGCTTTTCACCGGCCTTCTCGTCCTCCTCACCCTAACTCTTTCGCTTGGCTGGCTGATCGGCGGCCAAAGGAATATTACCCTGCGCAATCTGGGCGTGATCAGCCTGGGACTCAGTCTCGTATTGTTTTTCACCACGAGCTAGCCAGCGCTCCACCGAATGACATGGCATGCGCCCGAAGGGGGCATTCTTTGCCCTGCGGCCCGAAGCACACTGCACCTGGCATGGCTGCAGGGGTCTCTACCGCGCCGTCCAGGATCCTTCCCCCTGCAAACAAACGTTGACCTGTAAAGCAACACAGGAATGATGACATCCTCCCGGGATTCATATACAGTAGGAAAGAGCGCAGACGAGCTGCGAGCTCTTTGATTTTCTATTTTACTCTGAGAACCAGCCGGCTCCTGTCCGAGGGATCGTCACCAACAATCAAGGAGAGAACCATGCCAGAAAAGTACATCTTCGTCGCCATTAAATATCCGCAGGCCGGTACGGCCGTCGAGGCCCTGTCTGCCCTGATGGGACTCATGCAGGATCAGATTGCCACTCTCAAGGATGCCCTGGCGGTCACAAAGACCGAGCTGGGCGATCTTGAGCTGCACCAGGCCCCGGATGATCCCGCCCGCCAGGGTTTCCTGGACGGTCGCCTGATCAGCATCATCTTCGGCGATCTGTTCGGCGTGACGGGCTGGGACATCAACGATGCCCTGGCAGGTACCGCCTTTGCCATGCTCGGGCAGGGCATCCAGGACCTGCTGCTGGACGAATTTGGGGACAAGCTAACCCCGGATGAATCCGCCGTGGTGCTGCTGGTGGAGCATGCCAACTGGCGCAAAGCGGCAGCCACCATGGCGCCGCACAACTTCCAGGGCACGATCGTCATCTCCCAGAACGTGATCGGGGACCTGGCCGGTATGGAGGAACAGCTCGCCGGGGAAAACATGGTCATTTTCCTGCCGGAGAAAGAGGGAATCGCCATCGTCTCCGAGCCGGAACAGGTGGCAGAGACGCTCGCTCCCGTGCCGGAACCGGAGACGGAGCCCGAGCCTGTCGCCGCCGTGCCGGAGAAACTGGTCATCCCCATCCCGAAGGGGCTGAAATACATCGAGGGCATCGGGGATGTATACGGCGATAAATTGAAGGCAGCCGGCATCCGAAACGTTTCAGACCTGCTGGACAAGGGCTGCAACCCACAGGGCCGCGAAGAGATCGCGGCAGTCACAGGTATCAGCGGAAAACTGGTGCTGCGCTGGGTCAATCAAGCGGACCTGTACCGCATCCGCGGCATCGGCAAGGAATACGCCGAGCTGCTGGAAGCCGCCGGTGTCGATACCGTCCCCGAGCTGGCCCAAAGGGTCCCGGCCCACCTGCTGGAAAAAATGGGAGCCGTCAACGAACAAAGGAAGATGGTCCGCCGCCTGCCGGTCCTCCCCCAGGTGGAGAGCTGGGTCACACAGGCCAAAAGCCTGCCGCGCACGATCACCTATTGACCTTTTCATACGAGCAACGAAAGCCTGCACCCGCAGAACCAGCTGAATACAAAGCACGGAGCCTCTCTTTCCGGGAGGCTCTTCGTTTTCATGCCACCCGGCGCATCGCCGGGTCGATCGGTTTCCAGTACCAGTCCCGCCCCGAAGACTTTGAGAAGGCCCACGGGCAACCCGGAATAGGCTACGTCAGTTGCGGAAAACGAACTACAATTATCCGGATGAACGCCGGACAATCCCCGCTCAGCGCACGCGAGAAGGAAGTCATCGATCTGCTCCTGCAGGGCAAAAGCAACAAGGAAATTGCCCTGGCCCTGGGCGTATCGGTGAGCACCGTCGAGTTCCACCTCAAAAATGTGTATCGAAAGCTCGGGGTCAAGTCCAGGACGGAGGCGATCCTGCAGCGGGGGACAGCCACAGATGGGGACGGAAGCGGGAGACTGGGGTTATCCGTAGGTGTCCCGGACGGCAAACCATTGGAATCCATCGTTGACGGTACGGAGCCAAACGCCGAGAATGGCGGAAACTCTACCCTGAAACAGGAGATTTCCATGAAACAACGTTTTTACGCCGTCGGCGGCACAGTAGCGGTATTCCTTATCCTGGCCGCGATCCTATTTGCCAGGTTCCGGCTTTCCCCGGGATCCATACCCGCTCCCAATCCCTCCGAAGCCGCCGTCCCGGCCAGCCCCCTGATGTCCGAGATGGGGACTTCCTTCATCTTTCCCCCCGGCCTGGGAGATGGGACCGGGAACGAAACCGTCCCCCAGTCCACCGGCAGCCAGGTCTGGCCGCAGCACATCAAGATCAGCCTGGTGGATTATCCCCTGCAGCCGCAGGACTCACTCTATACGCCCCAGATCCAGGTCTTCCCCGCCGACGTCTACCGGCACGTGGACCCGTGCGCGCAGGCGCAGATCCAGGGCCTGGAAACCATTGTGAAGAGCGGGGCCATCTCGCTCCCAGAGCCGCTGGCCTGCACCTTCAACCCGGAGTCACTGCCCTTCCTGCCCGACCCGAAAGCCGCCCAGGTCTTCCATGCCGCGGAAAAGATCCTGCCCTTCCAGAACGGGACCGGTATCCGCTACATCACCCAGTACAGCCAGGCCCACTTCCCCGCCGTCGATAACAAGGAGCTGTTCTACACCTTCCAGGGCCTGACCACCGACGGTAAGTATTATGTCTCGGTCATCCTGCCCGTGCACCTCCCGGCCCTGAACGGCATGCCCACGCCAGCCAATGAAGAAGAGTCCGCCAACTCCTTTAAGGCCGCCAGGGACCTGCTCGACCAGCAGGAGCCTGCCCTTCAGCCGCCGCTCGAGTCGCTGGATGCCCTGGTCCAGTCGATCATCGCCGGCATACAGAAATAAGCCTCGCCTGGCGAAGGTCTTTGCGAAGCACTCTGCAAGAGCCGACCGAGCCATCGTATTGACCGAAGGTCTGACGAATGCAGTGCAATCCGGCTTCCAGTGAATTTAGACCTTTGGTCGCAAAACTCGGCGGGGTCAGAGACCCTCGCCGATCAGAGTAGTATTTTATTGTTAAGGAGATAAAACGTGAAACTTCTACTCACTTCCGCGGGCATCCGGAACCCGGGCATCCACCAGGCACTGCTCGACCTGCTGGGCAAGCCGATCGCCGAGTGCAGCGCCCTCTGTATTTCTACCGCCTCGTACCCTCTGCGAGGCGGCGCCAACCTGGCCTGGAACTTCATCACCGGGCGGGAGCCCAGGACCCCCATGATCGAGCTGGGCTGGAAGTCCATGGGCGTGCTGGAGCTGACCGCGCTGCCGAGCATCGAACAGGAGAGCTGGGTACCCACGCTCCGGGAGACGGACGCCCTGCTGGTGAACGGCGGCGATCCCCTGTACCTGTGCTACTGGATGCGCCAGTCGGGGCTGGCGGACCTCCTGCCGTCACTGCGCGGGATGGTCTACGTGGGACTGAGCGCCGGGAGCATGGTGATGGCCCCTCACATCGGGGAGGAGTTCGTCGGCTGGAAACCGCCCAGCGGCGGCGACGAAACACTGGGACTGGTCGATTTCGCGATCTTTCCACACCTCGACAACCCGGATCTGCCGGAGAACACCCTGCCCACCGCCGAAAAATGGGCGGCGAAGCTGCGGGTGCCGGGCTACGCCATGGACGATGAGACCGCCATACGAGTGGTCGATGACACCATCGATGTGATCTCCGAGGGGCACTGGAAGTTGTTTACGCCCTAGACTATGCCTGGCGAAGGTCTTTGCAAAGCACTCTGTAATAGCCGACCGAGCCATGGGATTGACCCATGCCAAGCAGAAGCCGGGCCATAATATCAACGCCACCTGATGGATCATCAGGTGGCGTTCTTGTTAAACGTTCAGTGAAGGTCTCTGGGAGTCTCTACGGTGCTTTTATCGTTCGCGGTTGGACGACGACAAAGATCGGCTTGGCCGCCGAGCCGACGGAAGTAAGGTTACCCTTTGAGTCCCTGGCGACAAGGTAATATTCCACGCCAGAGCGGGTCACCGCAGCGGCCGGGATGATCGCCGTATAAGCCTGGTTGGCGGTCATGCCCATGGGCAGGAAGATGTACTTGCCGGTCCCGGCAACCCGGTAATAAAGCTGGACCTGCTGCACCCGGATATCATCGGTCGTGACCGCCATCACCGGCAGGTCACGAGAGTCATAGGCATTGTCGATCAGGTCGTGGTAGATGATGGCCGGATAGTCTTTATCAGCCTTCAACAGCACTGCCGCGGCAGCCCAGACGTTATGGCTGGGTGCATCCGCGTAGACCACCTTCAAAGTATCCCTGTCGCTCACCTTGAGACCATTGCCCTTCGAGCCGGTCTTCTGCATGTTGAGCGTGCCGGTAAAGGTCCCGGGGATCAGGGTCGATGTGAGGGGGACCACCACGCCAGACGGCTGCGCAAGGCTGGTGACCTTTACGGTGGTGGGCGTTGCGTCCGCGTCGTGGACGAAGACCTTGACCGCGGTCGATTCCTGGGTCAGGTAGGTGGTCTTGTCGAAGTAGACCGTGGCGATGCCCATGCGGTCGAGCACCTGCTGGGTCAGGGTCAGCCGGTCGGCGCCGGCGATGACCTGCGACAGGTTGAAGCCAAAATACACAACATGGAAGTTGTTGTGAGCGGCATCGCCGAGCACCTCCGTGCCCAGGTAATGGCCGTAGGACCAGGTGAACAGCGGCGTGGCTGTGCCAACCGTGCTCACCGCCGGGTCGAGGAAGTCCTCGATCGCCCGGCCGGGGAAGGCGCGCAGCTCAAAGGAGGCGTTCCCGCCGATATACTGGCCCATGCCGGTGATCGTGCCGCCGCCAGCCTGGTTGGACATTGGATAACTGCTGCCCAGGTAGTCGGTCAGGAAGGCCGGGTCCACTGCCGGGATGCTCGTCGAGTTGGTGGTGGACAGGGCGTTGGCCAGGCGCGGGCTGCTGAACCAGGCTTTGCCGCCGGCATTCAGATAAGCGCGCAGGTCAGCGACTTCCTGTAAGTCGAGCTGTCCCGCATAGCGGCCGGCCTGCCCGGCCGACCAGATCACCAGCTCATATTGCTGCAGCAAAGCCAGAGGAGCGGTCTTCTCGACCAGCGTATAGGGCACGCCCAGGGAGTTCAGCGCGCCTTCGAAGGCCTGCTCGGCAGTGTAGCCGTCGTCATCATCGACGATCAGGACGCTGGCCGGGCGGGCAAACACGCGCGCCATGCCTGGCGTGCTGGCGGAATGATCGCCTGCGATCGCTTTGGCCTGGATGTCAAACTTACCTGTGATGGGGGCGGCCCAGGAAGCTGTGACGGTTGTCGGCGCGCCTACCGGCAGGGTTGCCAGAGTGGTTTCGGCCAGCTTTACCTGCTGGCTGCCCATTGTCGCCCAAAACTCGACCCTGACATTGGTCAATGGCGCAGCTGTCAGGTTATACACCTTGGTGCTCAGTGTGGCCGGGCCTGTGCCTGCGATCAC
>JBLMZU010000080.1:0-20459 GCA_050258995.1 Bacteroidota bacterium | reverse complement strand
GTCAATTACTGCCGATCCAGCGCCCACCAAATTTGAGATTCCATTTAATGAACTGCCTCCTCCACCAGCATGTACCTATAGCACAAGTGGATGGGCCGTCTGGTTCTGGCCACTGGCTATTTTGCTGGCCGCGATGTTGATCTTCCTGCTATTGATCACTCCCTGGCGCAGACGAGATCAGGATAACTCTCGGCGCGGCTGGCTGAGGCTGCGGGGAGGCGACTGGCATTTCCTGTTCTGGCCGGTGCTCGCATTGTTTATCCTTGAGATCCTGGTGCGGGTTTTCGGTTGGTACTGTATTATCCCACCCTGGATCTTCCTGGCTTCGCTGCTGGTCTGGCTGGTCATGTTGGTGCTGGTCAGCTTCACGCCGGAGAATGATACGCGGCTTCGCCCCTGGTGGCTGGTGATCCTGCTGGCGCTTTTGATCCCGGTCTGCTATTTCATTTTCCCCAACTGGTGGCCAGCCCTGATCCTGGTGGACCTGCTGGCCCTGGCCTGGCTCATTTTCTCGTGGCGACCGCTGCCTCCCGCAGCAATCGGCATTTCCCTCAGTTTGGGATCGCCTCAGTTGCCTCCGGTCGATGATTCTGTGGTGCTCCCGGTAAAATTGAAGCTTCGGGGAAATCTGAATACCCCATCCTCTCTCAGCTGGAATTGCTCCGTCACATCCTCCAATCCCATCGCAGGATGGAAGATCACGCCTGAACGTGCCGACAGCCGCGAGTATCAACTGACCGTGTATGGGATCGGGGATGCCACGACGATCGATGTGGAGCTGAGCGCAGATACGGAAGTGGACGGGCAGCGCATAAAAATTCCAGAGGCATCCACCACGATCTATCTACCTCTTCCGGCTTTCAATCTAGCGGTCAGAGATTCCAGTGAGCTCCTGGAGGGAGCTGTGACGCTTTCCTTGGAGGTGGATCGTAAGGGCCAGGCTGAAAGCGACTCATCTCAATGGGATGTCCAGGAATGGCATGTCACTGCCGCTCCGTCTGGAAAGGATCTGTCCAATGAAGTGATGCGCGGTGTAGGGCGAGGCCGGGGCAGCCTGGTCCTCTCCGGGATCAGCAGTCTGCTTGATAACACGACCAGAGTACAGGTAAGTGCAGATGTAAAAGTGGATGGACAGGTGGTTCAAACACCGCAGGCCACCGCAACGATCCGTGTGATTCCCATCCCTGGGCCAATCCCTGTAATGGAAAAGGTATATGAACAGATCGACCTGAACTTGGAACTGCCATCCTGTATACCGTTTGATCAACCCATTACGCTACAAGGGTCCATCGAATATAAAGGCAGGGAACGGATCTCTTCCATCACCTGGGATCCGAACGTTCAGATCCTGCCTGTTGGCTCGGCCGCCGGCGCAACAGTACGATTCATTAACGAAGAGAGCGGCGAGCTTGAATTAAGCATCGATCGTATCGCCTACGAGAAAGACAATCCTGCCAAAGAAATCCAAATCCTGGTATGTGGAGATGCAGTTCTCAGCGATGGGCGCTCGATTCAGATCACAGGCAAGCCAGCCACGATTGAAATGTGTAGAGATGACCTGACCAAACTTGAGGGCATCGGACCCTACGTTGCGGGTATTCTCAATGACCATGGTATCTATACCTTCCAACAGTTGTCCTACACAGAGCTCTGGAAGCTTAATCAGTGGATGGAATCTTCCAGGAAGAAATATAAATTCATGGATCCCAAGACCTGGCCCCAGCAGGCAAAACTTGCCAATATTGCCCAAACATCCGGCAGGGAAGAGGATCAAAAGAGCTTTAAAGATTATATGGACTGGGTCATTGATGGGATTGAGCCGGATGAGCATGACCTGGATGAAAAAGATCGGAGACCCGTTGCCCTCGAGTGGCACGGAACGGCAGAGCTCATGGAAAAAGCTTATCCTGACATAAAATTTCCCACGGAGGCAGAGCGGAAAGAGATGAAGAGGAGGTCTGCCGGAACACAGAAGTCGTGAGGCACAGATAACCCGAGCCTAATAACAAAATCATCATCCCGCGCCATGTGTGTCGCGGGATGATGATTCTTTGGCTCTGAGAGATTCAAAAGCTCTTCAATTCGATATCCGCCCATGCAAGTCAACACTTAAAATGAAAAGTGCCTGGGTGAGGGGGGCACCCGAGCACTTTTCAATAATGATTATATTCAGTATTCTTTTTTTGTCAACCAGAAAGTCTGAAATTTATATAAGAATTTTGTCAGAAAATTCCAGTTGTTGGGGGCTACACCACCTGGGGAGCTTCTTCAAGGGGAAGGATCTTTTTCACAACCTGGATCACTGCCAGGCCTCCCAAAATGATGAAGCCATACACCAGGTACATTGCGCGTCCACCCACGCTTTCCAGCAGAACGCCGCCCAGGAAGCCACCCACGGCTGAGCCAAATCCGAACGACATGGCGCCGAATAATCCCTGGGCGGTGGATTTCATCCCGGACGGAGCGTGTTCATCGGCATAGGCGACGCCCGCCAGCCACATGGCCGGAAAGATCATCCCGCCGAATGCCTGGACGAGATAAACGGCCGATGTTGTCTTCACCAGGGCATATAGGAACGAGCGAATGCCCATCGCCACCAATGCCACCATGAACAATCCCTGCGATGAATAACGCTTCAACAGGCGGTCGCCAAAGAAGAAGACCGGCAGCTCTGTGAGTGTCGCGATCAGGATTGCGAGACCGACCGCCGACTCACTGGCGCCAAGCCCGGTCATATAGGGGGCCAGGAACGAGGCGACCGAGGAGGCGCCCAGGCCGCCCAGAAAGGCAGAGAACAGGAATATCTGCCAGCGCCGGTTTGTCAAAAAATACCGGATCCCGCCCTTACTCAAGGATTCATGCCTGGCGGAATTGTCATACACCAGTTTTTGGGCGATGATCAAATTGATCAGCATAAAAAATGCAAAACCCCAGAATGCAATTTTCAACCCAAAATCATTGATCATCGTCCCGGCGATCAGGGCAAATAAGCCCCAGCCAATGGTCCCGCCGATCCGGACGCGCCCGTACATTGCCTTGTCCGCGCCCAGCATGGCAATGGTGGCGCTATCGGAGAGCGAGGCGACGGGTGAAAAAAAGAAATAGAAGACAACCACGGTAACAAGGATGATCGCAAACATGTTCATTTGCGACAGGAGCAGGACCGATACAGCGGCAATCAGAATCCCGGTGCTCATTACCAGGCGGTGCCGGTGTGTGGCATCCGCCACGTTGGTCCAGAAAGGGGCGGCAAACAGCGTGATCAGCGGCGGGATGCCCGTAAGCAGGGCAATCTGCGGGCCTGTGAAGATGAGCTGCTGGTAGAACAGGACAATATACGGCATGAAGAACGCCAGCGCTGCGTAATACAGGAAGTAAAAAGAGAACGGCCAGATTTTTTTCATTGAGAGTCGGCAACCTTTCTTCGAACCGGCATCATTATATGCCAGACTGGTTTTTCATTTGGAGTAAAATCGGGCCATGCCAATCATCCTTGTGGCAGGCTCACTGAACACCGATCTCGTTGTGCGCACACCACGATTTCCACTGCCCGGCGAGACCATCAGCGGAGAAGACCTGCAGGTGATCCCGGGCGGGAAGGGTGCCAACCAGGCGGTCGCCGCCGCCAGGCATGGAGCGCAGGTGTTTATGCTCGGGCGGGTGGGAAGTGACAATTTCGGCAATCTCCTGATAGACAATTTGAGGGCGAACCGCGTGAATACGGAACACGTGCTGCGCGATGAATCATCCACGGGAACGGCGACCATCGTGGTGGACGGGACCGGGCAAAATACAATTGTGCTTTCCCCGGGCGCCAATGGCAGGGTCTCTGCAGCGGATATGGAGTCCGTTTCCTTCCGGGACTTCAATCTGCTCCTGCTCCAACTGGAGATTCCCATCCCGGCCGTCCTCGCCGCGGCCCGGCACGCCCATGAGAATGGACTGGGCGTACTGCTCAACCCCGCACCGGCCCGTGAGCTGCCCGAAGAGCTGATCGCCCTCATCGATTACCTGATCCCCAACGAAATCGAATTAAGCCTGCTCTCCGGCATGGAGGTGACGGATATCCCCTCGGCCGAAGCGGCCGCAAAATCGCTGCTTGCGCGCGGCGTCAGGACCGTCATCGTTACGCTGGGAAGCCGGGGCGCCTTGATCGTGACCGAAACTGAGGCCATTCCTGTGGATTCTTTCAAGGTTAATGTCGTGGACACCACTGCCGCGGGAGATGCATTCATTGGCGGGTTCGCCTACAAACTCATGGAGTCCGGCGGCCCGCCGCGGGGAAGCCAGGAGTTGATTCGTGGACTCCATCAAGCCGTCCGTTATGGGTGTGCCTGCGGCGCGCTGGCAGCCACAAAGTTTGGTGCACAGCCGTCCCTGCCCACAAAAGAGGAAGTGGAAAAATTTATTTCGTAAAATTCTGCAGCTTTTCAGGAAAATATGCCCCCTAAACGAATCATCATTGATACCGATCCGGGTGTGGATGACGCGCTTGCCTTTCTTTTGGCTCTTGCCTCTCCGGAGGTCCAGCTCGAAGCGCTGACCACCACCCAGGGAAATGTCACAATCGATAAGGCCACGCGCAATGCGCTCTCGGTGCTTGAACTGGCCCAGGCAGGTCACATTCCTGTTGCGCGCGGGAGCGTGGTCCCACTGGTCCAGCCTTTACGCGCCTCGGCTCATGTCCATGGCGAAAGTGGCCTTGGCGACGCGCATCTTCCCGAGCCGCAAATGCAACCCATCCCCCAGCACGCTGTGGACTACCTGATCGAACGCACTCTGGCCGAGCCGGGCGGGATCAGCATCTTCCCCATCGGACCGCTGACGAACATTGCCATGGCGATCCGCAAGGAGCCGCGCTTTGCCGCTGCCGTGAAGGAGCTGGTCATCATGGGCGGTGCGATCCTCGAGCACGGCAACATCACCCCCCAGGCCGAGTTCAACATCTACGTGGATCCGCACGCCGCGCATATCGTCTTCCATTCGGGAATCCCGATCACGCTCATCCCTCTGGACGTCACCCATAAATGCCTGCTTCTACAGGAACACGTGGACCGGTTGATGCAGATCCCCTCCCCCATTTCACGATTTATCCGGGACATGATCCAGGTCTATCTCAAGTTTTCCTACGAGCTTGGGTCTTCCGGCTGTGCCCTGCACGACCCGTTGACTCTGGCCACCGTCATCGCTCCCGAATTGCTGACGCTCAAGGAATATCACGTGGATGTCGATATCTCAGGCGGGGTGTCCATGGGCAAGACATTTGCCGACGTGATCAACATCACCAAAAAGCCTGCCAATATGAAAGTGGCCATGGATGTACGCGGTGAAGATTTCGTCGAGCTCTTCCTGCAAAGAATGGAATCGCTGGGGCCGCAGGATCTCTGACTGATATGCCAAAACGAATCCTCTTTGACACCGATCCCGGCATCGACGACGCCTGCGCCATCCTGCTGGCACTGGCCTCCCCGGAGCTTTCGCTAAAAGGGCTAAGCATCGTCCACGGGAACTGTTCCCTGGAACAGGCAACGACCAACGCCCTTTCAATCCTGGAGCTGGCAGATGCAGCCCATGTTCCCGTTGCCATGGGATGCGAGCTGCCTCTCGTACAGCCGTCGCTGCTGGCGCCCGAGACGCACGGGAACACCGGTCTCGGATACGCACAGCTCCCGGCGCCGCGCACCGCGCCCATCGTCCAGCATGGAATCGATTTCCTGATCGAGAAGATCCTGTCCTCGCCCGGTGAAGTCACGCTGGTGGCGATTGGCCCGCTCACCAACGTCGCCCTGGCGATCCGTCAGGAGCCGCGCATTGTCCAGGCCGTCAATGAGGTGATCGTCATGGGCGGCGCGATCCGCTATGAAGGCAATACGACCGCCCTGGCCGAGTTCAACACCTACGTGGATCCGCATGCCGCCCACGTCGTCTATCATTCAGGGATGCCCATTACGCTCGTCCCACTCGATGTCACCTACCAATGCATACTGACGAAAAATGATGTGCACAGGCTGCGGCAGGTGGATTCCCCGATCACAAAGTTTGTGGAGGAGGCAACCCGCTTCTACATGGAATTCCACGACGAGTTCCAAAGCATCGACGGCTGTGTGATCAACGATCCGCTCGCGCTGGCCCTGACCTTCGCCCCTGACCTTTGCAGCTACCGCGAAATGCCCGTGGACGTGGACATCTCGGGCGGCATATCAATGGGAAAGACAATCGGGGATTTTTACAACTACGGCAAAAAACCGGCCAATATGAGGGTGGCGCTGGGCGTAAGATCAAGGGACTTTATTGACCTCTTTGTGGAAAGGATCTCAAATCTGGCAGGGTCGACCGGAGGCTGAGCATTCCTCACCGGCGACACAGCCTGTCGAAACCGGAAATGATGTTCAGTGTTTAATTTTTATAACAAGCCGTTGAACGTTGAACCTAAAGAACAAGACAAGAGGCTGTTCTCGACGGCGTTCAAACCATAATTTGGAGGCAAATATGTCAGAAACGACCATGCAAGGTCAGAAGAAACAATCCCGGTTGAGTCTACGAAGAGATTTCAACACCATGACGTGGGTATTGATCCCGGTCGCCATTGCGATCAATATCGCCGTCGGGCAGATCGTTCTGCTGCTTAAGCTGCCTGTCTACCTGGATTCGATTGGGACGATTCTGGTCGCAGTGCTGTGCGGACCCTGGGCGGGTGCGCTGACCGGAGCATTGTCCAACACCATCTGGGGTGTGGCGATCGATCCCAATGCGCTGCCGTGGTGGCCGGTGGCCTTCTTCATCGGCCTGGTGGCAGGCATCTGTGCTGCCTATGGCATGTTCAAGACATGGTGGAAGGTCATTGTTACCGGTTTCCTCGTGGCTCTGACCGCCGCGACAGTCTCCACGCCGATCGCCGTATACATCTACGGTGGTATCACGGCCAGCGGCTCCTCCTTCATCACCGCCTACCTGCTCCAGACGGGACAGGGCGTCGTCCAGGCGGTCTTCAGCACCAACTTCCTGGTCGAGCCGGTGGATAAGATAACCACCTGTCTCGTGGCCTTTGCCATTATCCAGGGTCTTTCCCGGCGCTTCATTGCCCGCTTCCCGCGCCCCGAAAACGTGGAAGTGGAAGCCGGCACCAGCCGGACCCAGATGTTCATCGCGATCGGCGTTGTCGTTCTGCTCGTCCTGTTTGCGGCGTTCATGCTCGGTAAAATCCTCGGCGGATAAGGCGCCAGAATTCCCAAAGAAGCCAGGCGGAATCGTCTGGCTTCTTTTTTGTCATTTATAATTCAGCCACCATGCACGAGCGACTTTCCTTCTATGTAAAACGGGACAGCTTCCTTCATCGTCTCAACCCGCTGACCAAACTGACCCTTGTCCTCTCCCTGATTCTGATCTCGTTCCTCAGTCCCTGGTACTGGACGCCGGAAATTTTGTTTGCGCTTGTTGTAATTCCTCTGAGCTTCCTGGGCAAGGTCAACGGGGAATTCTTTCGGGCCTTCTGGCGGATCATCCTCCCCGCTGCAGCGTTTCTCTTCCTGATGCAGGCTTTTTTTCAACCGCTCGGTGGGCAGGTCATTTTTAAGTTCTGGTTCCTGGATATCACCACCGAAAGCCTGCTGTTCGCGCTCCGCAACGCCATGCGGATCATCGTCATGGTCTCCTCATTCACACTTTTCCTTCTGACGACGCATCCCAGCGAGCTGATGAGCGACCTGACCCGGCGCGGTCTGCCCGGCCAGTTTGCGTATGTCATCATTTCCACGCTCCAGATCATCCCTCAAATGCAGGCCAAGGCGCAGACGATCATCGCCGCCCAACGCTCGCGCGGCCTGGATACACAGAGCAGTTATTTTCGACGTGCGGGTTCGCTCTTTCCCCTGGTCGGGCCATTGGTCTTCGGCTCACTCGTGGAAGTGGAGGAGCGGGCCATCGCCATCGAGGCACGCGGGTTTACATCCACGCATGTCAAAACATCCCTGCATGAAATCCCCGATTCAAACACCGATCGAGTGATTCGCTGGGCACTGATCGTTCTTATCATCCTTGTAATTGTGCTGAGACTATGGCTATCGTAAATCTGCAAAACGTTACCTATAGGTATCCCCTCACCGAATCGCCGGTGCTGCAAAACATTAATCTGCAGGTCAATGAAGGCGAGTTTGTCGCGGTGGTGGGGCCGAACGGCGCCGGCAAGTCCACACTTTGTTACACGGTGGCTGGATTCGTGCCGCATTTTTTCAAGGGCGACCTGGCAGGCTCAGTGGTCGTGGATGGAAAAGAGCTGCAGCAGTCGACGCTTAGCGAATGGGTATTGAATGTTGGGCTGGCTTTCCAAAATCCCTTTAACCAGATCAGCGGCGCGAAATACACGGTTTTCGAGGAGCTGGCTTTCGGACTCGAAAACACCGGCGTTCCCCGTGAGGAGATGAAAACACGTGTCACGGAGGCGATGGCACTGACAGGCATCAGCGACCTGGCGGACCGCTCCCCTTACTCGCTCTCCGGCGGGCAGCAGCAGCGCGTCGCTCTGACATCCATCCTTGTCATGAAACCAAAGGTTCTCGTGCTCGACGAGCCCACCTCGCAAATGGACCCGATTGGGACGCGTGAAGTCTTCGGCGTGATCCGGACCATGGCGGAGCGCGGTATGACCGTCGTCATGGCCGAGCACAAGGTGGAATGGATCGCCCGGTTTGCCGACCGGGTCATCGCGTTATACGAGGGCCAGGTTCTGCTTGAAGGGACACCTTCGGAAGTGCTGACGTCCGACCTCCTGTGGGAAAAAGGATTTGGCATTTCGCGCTATACCTCTGTAGCACGGAAGGCAAAAGAACAGGGGTTGTGGAAGAAGAATAATCTGCCGGTAACCCTGGACGAGGCCGTGGAGGGCTTCCTCGCCATCTCCCCGCGCGAGTCCCACGGGGATGCTGTGCCAGGGGGCCAGGGGTGAGGGCACTATGAAGATCCAAATCTCCGAACTACAATTCACCTACCCGACAGGTGTGGATGCGTTACGAGGCATCACTCTCTCCATCGACTCCGGCGAGCAGGTGGCGATCGTAGGGCAGAACGGGGCCGGGAAGACCACCCTGGTCAAACATCTCAACGGTCTGCTGCAGCCCACACATGGCCAGGTGCTGATCGGCGACTGGAATACGAAAGAGCATTCCGTTGCAAAACTGGCAGGCCGGGTCGGCTATGTCTTCCAGAACCCGGACGAGCAGTTGTTCTCAAAAAACGTGGGGAAGGAGGTTGCCTTTGGTCCGCGCAACCTTGGATATGACCCGGACCGGATCCAAGCGCTGGTCCGGGACGCGCTCGAAATGACCGAGCTGTCGGACAAGACCGAGACGAACCCCTACGACCTCTCAGCCACCTGGCGAAAAATGGTGGCTCTCGCCTCGGTGATCTCGATGGACACGGATATCGTCATCTTCGACGAACCCACCACCGGCCAGGATGCCGTAAATATCGCCCGCATCGCCAGCGTCATCAAGACCCTGCGCGAGCGCAGCAAGACGGTCATCACCATCACCCACGACATCGACTTCTGTGCCGAAAACTTCGAGCGTGTGATCGCCCTGTCCCAGGGAAGGATTCTGCTCGATGGGCCGGCCAACGACGTGCTCGGGCAGGAGGAGATCCTGGCTACCACCTACGTGGACCCGCCGCAATTAACCCGCCTTGGCAAGCGGCTGGGATTTAAAGAGACCGTCAGAAATCAGGAAGAATTTCTAAACGCATTGAAATGATGCAGCGGGCCGGACAACGAACCACCCGCGCCTACACATCGTAAACCACCAATTCCTCATACCCCGAATCCGCGGCAAATTCCCTTTTATAGACAATATCCTCAAATACCGCGATCGCGATCTCGGCAGTTGTATAGATCCTGCACCCTGAATCAAGGTGGCCGCCGATGGTTTTGCCATCCTCCCCCGAAACGGATAGGTGCAGGTGCGAGCCGTGAATCGAGACTGTCCCGGTTATGGAAACGATCTCAAAATGCCCTTCGAAAGTCGCCAATGTCTCCTGGTTGGCAAAGCGCAGGACAAGGTGTATCAGGCTGCCCACGCCGCTTAAGACAACGCCGGCCTGGATGTGATTTTCCCGTATAAATAATGAAATTGAATCGAATAAATCCTGTCCGGGCTTGAGACGGAAGGTATAATTTCTCATATTGGGTCTCCGTATGAATTTAGGGTTGTGAAAGACGAAAGTCCAGTATAAACAGGATCCGGCGAGCAGGGTTTTCACTTTTGCAAGGCAACTAAGTGGAAACCCTTTCCTCCACCCGGCTCTAGTAAAATGAATAACGTGGAGCAGCAATGGCCAATCTGAATGTCAAGTCGTACAAGAGTATAAATGAAATTGCCCCCGAGGTCTGGAATAAGATCGCAGCCGGGCGCGGATTTCAAAGCCACCAATGGTACCAGTTCGGCGAACGCGCCATGGCAGACAGCCCTGCGACCTACCTGATCGCCTGGGAAGGCGACTCGCCTGTCGCCGGCGCGGCCCTCTTCCGGGTGGCGAACGAGCCACTGCCTCTTCCGGAAGTCGCGCGCCGTTTTATGGAATCGATCTTCAAGCACAAGCCGTTGCTGGTCTGCCGCTCGCCGCTTGCCGATACATCCGCCCTGCTTTTGCCGGGTGAGCCCAAACGGGACGAGGTACTTCCCGTCCTGGCACTGGCTGCGCAGGAGGAATTCAAGAAGCAAAAATGCTCCTTCCTCCTGTTCGATTATCTCCTTACTGAGCAGCTGAAATACACCTCCTGGCCAAAAGGCTGCGAGCCGATTACCGTCTCGGAGCCGGGCACATACATGCCCATTGAATGGGAAAGCTTCGAGGACTACCTGGAAAAGGGGAACAAAAAAGACCGCCAGCATTACAAGAAAAGCCTGCGGGAGGCCGAGGAGAATGGGCTCGTCCTGACCAAGCATACCTCTGTACAGGATGTGGATAAGGCCCTGGAGCTGATCAGGAACGTCTCCATCTGGCACGGGTCCGCACCCAACCCGTGGATGCGCGGCCTGCTGGAAAACTTCTCCATGATCGATGGGACCTGGATCGAGATCCACAAGGACGGGAAACTTGCCGGCTGCGGCGCGGTGGTGCGTGACAATTACTTCCAGCTTGCCACCGGCCTGGGCCTGGAGGATGATGTGCCCGGTGGGTATTTTCTCCTGCTTTATACGGCTCTACAGGAGGCCTTCGAGCACAACGTCCGGCTTGTCCGGTTCGGCACGGGCGCCTATGATGTCAAGCGCAGGCTGGGTTTCCACCTGGAGGACACGAATCATGCCATGATCACCATGGCAGGCTTCTCCGCGCGCGCATCCAAACGCAAGGTCAAAACTGATTGAGGCTACATGCTGCTCGGAATCCCGCAATCGCTCGCAACGCTGCTGACCATCCTCCTGTTCTATGCAATGGATTTCGTGCTCATCCGCCGCTACGATAAGAAGCGGCAGGCCAGTGGCTCGGGCCGGGCCTGGGATTTTACATTCTTCATTTTCGCAATGGTGGCTGTGCTGGTGCTGCAGCCCGTGCTTCTTCCCGGTTTAAGTTTTAAGACAACGGAACCATGGGGGGTATGGATGCAGATGCTGGGCCTGATCGTGATCGTCGTCTCGCTGGGCCTGCATTACTGGTCGCGCGTCCACCTGCAGCAGTATTATGCCGAGCGCGTGGAGGTCCAGCCCGACCACCAGGTGATCCGGACCGGCCCATACGCATTGATGCGCCACCCGGTCATCACTTCATTTTTCGGGATCGCCACCGGATTGTTTTTGATCAACCCGGCCTTGACAACGATCTTCGCCCTGGTTTACACCCTCTGGGATTTCAGCCGGGCTGCCCGCCAGGAGGAGGAGCTTCTCTCCCAAACCCTGCCGGGGTATGCGGAATATGCGCACCAGACTCCCCGCTACCTGCCGCGCCTATGGAGAAGCTCGTGATCTCCCTGGACGATTTTCTGCAGCTCCCCACGCAGGAGATTGCCGCGCGGGTGAGAGCTGCAGGTCCCAAGGTCTGTGTGTTTCCCGTCAACGGCACCAGGCGCTGGTTCATGCTCGAACACGCTGACAAGATCGGGGACGACTTCCTCGCAGCCTACATGGACGAGTCGATTCGAAACCATGTCGAGCTGTGTGCGATGCTCTTCGATCATGGCATCGATACGATCCTGGCGCCGGTCTTCGGCCGCGAGCTGATGCACCGCGGTGATGAATACACCAGGCGCGTCGGCATCGACGGGCTGGTACGGACGGCGACGGATGCTCATTACCGGGGTTTTTTCAAAAAATATGAGGTGAGGGTCCGCTTCTATGGAAATTATCGTGATGTGCTGAGCGGGACACCCTATGAGTATGCCCTGAAATCCATGTTCGAGGTGACCGAGACCACCCGGCAAAATTCCAGGTTCCGTCTCTTCTTCGGCGTCTTTGCCGATGAATCGCTTGAAACGGTCGCGCGGCTTTCCGTGGAGCATTATCTTGCCCAGGGAGTTGTCCCCGACAAAGCTACTCTCGTTCGCAAATATTATGGTGAGGATGTTCCGCCCGTGAGTCTTTTTATCGGTTTTGACAAATTCAGCGCATTCGACATGCCGCTACTCTCCACGGGTGCGGAGGACCTTTACTTCTCCGTCAGCCCATCCCCTTATATGACGGAAACCCAGCTGCGGACGATCCTGTACGATCACTTGTACCTTCGCACCATTCCTGAACCCGAATACACAAAACTCTCCCCTGACCAGCTGGATTGGCTGAGAGATTATTATCGTAGGAACCAGAATACTGTTCTTGGCGCTGGCAGGCTGAAGTTCGGTCTATGGTTGCCACAAACCCTGGAAGACAAAGATGGCAGACCTGATTGACAAACTGATCGATGAAATCGGCCCGGGTCATATGGGCAGCACCGCTTATGACACCGCCTGGGCCGCACGGCTTGGTGAAATCGACTGGGAGCTAAGCAGCCGTGCCCTCTCCTGGCTGGCTGAGAATCAGCTGCCCAATGGGGCCTGGGGAGCGCCGGCGCCAATGTATTACCACGACCGTGTGCTCTGTACCCTGGCAGCGATGATCGCCTTGACCTATCGCGGCCGGCGCGGAACCGACAAAATGCAGATCGAAAACGGCAAATTTGCCCTCGAGCAGATGACCAAAAAAGCCACAGAAGGGCTTATGGCCGATCCCAACGGGGCAACCGTCGGCTTTGAGATGATCGCCCCCACCCTGGTTGCCGAGGCGGAGAAGCTGGGCATCATCAAGCGACAGGGGGACCGCATCCTGGGACGACTCTCAAGGCAACGTTTCAAGAAACTTTCCTTTCTCAAGGACAACATGATCAGCCGGGAAGTCACCATGGCATTTTCGGCCGAAATGGCCGGAACCGATGGACGGCATATGCTGGATGTCAAAAACCTCCAGGAGAGCAATGGCTCGGTGGGGGTCAGTCCTTCGGCGACCGCCTATTTTGCCACCTACATCAAGCGCGGCGATCAGGCCTCCCTTCATTACCTGCGCAAGGTAATGAAACCCGACGGTGGGATGCCCAACGTCGCCCCCTTTGATGTGTTCGAGATCGCCTGGACGCTGTGGAATCTGAGCTTTATTCCTGGTCTGAAGAAGAACGCAAAGCTTAAGCCGCATATCGACTTTCTCTCCAGCGCCTGGAACCCGAAACGAGGCGTGGGCTTTGCAGCAGAGTATTCGGTAAAGGACAGTGACGATACCAGCCTGGTATACGATACCCTCCTCCGTTTCGGCTGTGAGAAGGATCTTGCCAGCGTGCTGCGTTATGAGGAGAAGGATCACTTCCGCTGCTTCGAGCTGGAGGCGAATCCATCCATCAGTGCAAACATCCACGTGCTGGGCGCATTGAGGCAGGCAGGCCTCGACCAGCGCAATTCCTCCATCGAAAAGGTACTGAACTTCCTCCACAAGGGAAAGGGACAAAATGCCTTCTGGGTGGATAAATGGCACTCCTCTCCCTTTTACGCCACTTCCCACGCCATCATCGCCTGCGCAGGGCTGGCCAATGATGCGGTGGAGGAAGCGGTGCAGTGGCTTCTCAGTTCACAGAACAAGGATGGCTCCTGGGGCACCTACCTATCCACGGCAGAGGAAACGGCGTATGCCCTCCAGGCACTGTGGGTCTGGAATGAAAAAGTTGGCCGTGTCACAAAACACGCGTTCAAAAACGGGGAGCGCTGGCTCAAGGAAAACATGGATCATCCCTACCCACCCTTGTGGATCGGAAAGTGTTTATATAACCCAAGCCTGGTCATCCGCTCGGCGGTGATCAGCGCCCTCACCCTGCTTGGATAAGGCCTATGAACTATATTAATGCCATCCTTTCCGTCCCCACCAGCGATCCGGATGAGGCGCGCCGGCGCAGGCTGCTTAATATCATTCTGCTCGCTGTTTTGATCGGTGCAATCGTGGCGCTGATCGCCATTATCATCGCGGATGTCATGGATCCAATGACCGAAGATGCCGAAATGAAGGTGCTGCTGGATGGCATCGTTGTTTTTACCATCGGGATATTGGGAATCTACCTCCTGAACCGCCGCCTGCCAGGGAAATGGCCTGCGTTGATCTTTCTGATACTTTTAACGGTCATTTTTTTGTTTTCCGATTCACTGTATAACCTGGTAAATGGCCGCTCCCTGTTCCTCTTTACAATACCAATCGTTATGGCAAGCATGCTTCTCTTTCCGTCGGCCAGCTTTATTTTTGCCGGATTTAGCAGCGTGATCGTCATTGTTTTGTCCATATCGATCGATGTCTTTCCGAACGTTCCTGCCATCATTGGTTTTTTTCTGGTCGCCCTCGCCTCCTGGCTCTCTGCACGAAGCCTGGAACAGACCTTGGCCGAGCTCCGCAACATCAATACCAACCTGGACAAGGTCGTCCATGAGCGAACACAGGCCCTGGCCGAATCCCTGGAACGCGAGCGGATCGAGGCGGGGCGCAACCAGGCCATCCTGAATTCCATCGCTGACGGCGTGATCGTCTTCGACCGGAAGTGGAACGCGATCCTGGCGAACCCGGCCGTGCGCGGTATGCTGGAAATCCCCATTGAGCTGATCATTGACAAGAACTTCCGGGAGCTGATCGAGCATCCCAGGCTGCAGCCGAGAAGCCGCGGTCTGCTGTATGCCATGATGGAGCATGATACCCAGCCGGTCGGTTTCCGCGTGGAATGGGGTGGCAAGACGCTTTCCGTCAGTGCCGCCCAGGTCTATAACCGGACCGAAAACATCGGGACGGTGACCGTATTCCGTGACTTCACCCGGGAGGCGGAGGTTGAAAAGCTGAAGAGCACCTTCGTGGCCATCGTGTCCCATGAGCTGCGCACGCCGCTGAATGCCATCCTTGGCTATGCAGAAATGTTCAAGGAGGCCGTCTACGGGCCCATGAACGAAAAGCAGATCAACATGGCCGAACGGATCATGACCAACACCCGGCGCCTGCTTGGTCTGATCAACGACCTGCTTAACCAGGCTCAAATGGAGGCGGGCAAACTGACGATCAAAATGGCGGCATTTAATCCCGGCGAGCTGCTCGAGAATTTACATGCCGTAATGGACAAGGCCGCCGCCGATAAGGGCATCCGTCTTACCAGTGAAATCGACGGCAACCTCCCCGGCCTGCTGTCCGGAGATGCGGAGCGGCTCAACCAGATCCTGGTCAATCTGGTCAATAACGCCATCAAGTTTACAGAGAGGGGGTCAGTTCACGTAAAGCTATTCCATCCATACGAAAATAAATGGGGCATTGAAGTCTCAGATACAGGCGTTGGCATCCCGGAGGCGGAGCTGCCTTATGTGTTTGACACCTTCCGCCAGGTGGAAGGCACGGCCACCCGCGTGCATGGCGGTTTTGGGTTGGGCCTATCCATTGTGAAGCAATTGGTGACCCTGATGAACGGTGAAATTAAAGTTCGCAGTATTGTGGAGGAGGGGACAACCTTCATTGTCATTCTGCCTCTGGCTGTTCCTGAACTGATAAAAAGGATTGGAGAGTAACATGAGCATTCTGGCTTTGATCATCGAGGACGACGAGGATCTGGCAAGCATTTTTGCCGAGGCGTTACGCGGCGTTGGCTTTACCGTGGAACATGTCACAGACGGCAAGGTGGCACAGGAAAGGTTACGGAACGGTGAACCGCCTTATCTGATCCTGCTGGACATGCACATCCCTCATATCTCCGGCGGAGACCTGTTGACAAACATCATCAAGAAGGAAGAACATCTTGCCAAAACGATCGTCATCATCACGACAGCCGATGCACGCATGGGCGAGACGTATGTGGAGCTGGCAGACTTCGTCCTGATCAAGCCCATCTCCTTCGTGCAGTTGCGTGATCTGACCAGCCGCCTGAAGCCCAAGGAGGCATAAGCTTGAAACGCATTGGGGAATGCTGGTCAGCATCCAGGACCTACCGGGTTCTGCTGGTGGCAGCCATCGTGTACGCGCTGCTGCGTTTTGCCGTACAAGTCTACCTCTTCAGCGATGCTCTTCAGACACAATCCACGGCCCAGGGCGCGCAGATCTCTTCAGACCTGCAGCTTGCCTACATCCCGGCGGCCGAACATTTTCGAGCGGGCCAGGATCTTTACCTGAAGGGCTCGCTGGAAATATTGGAATATCACTTCAACTACGCACCCTCCTTCGCCCTGTTTTTCATGCCGGTGCTGCTTTTGCCGCTCAACCTTCTGATTCCTTTACTCGTACTCGTCCATATTTTGACATATGTTCTTCTATACATCGTATGGGCCAGGATTTTTGAGAAGAACAAATTAACAACAGTGGCTGTTACGTGGGCAAAATTGCTCCCGTTATTCCTGGTCTTCACCGTCTTCTGGGACGACCTTGCCTACATGAACATCTATCTCCTGACCGCCCTGTTTGCAACGTTCCTGATCGAGGCCGTGCTGGAGGAAAACCTGGGCTGGGCAATCTTCTGGCTGGGCGTGGTGATCATGCCGATCAAGCCGCAGTGGGCTTTTGCAGCGGTTGTGCCACTGTTATTGGGAAGATACAAGTTTTTCCTCAAACTGCTGCTTGGATCGATCATCGCCTATCTCGCCGTTGCCGGAATCACCATCCTGGCCGGTGGTGTGGAATATGGGCTGCGACAGTACCAGGATTACTTCGCATTCCTGGCCCGTCTCTCCCGAGACTTTCCATGGCGCGGTCCCGACCAGCCTTTCCTGGGCTACAACCATTCCATCATGCAGGTCGTTCTCTACTATCTGGGCGTATCCCGTACGAGCATGCAGATCGCCACGATCGTCAAAATCCTTCTGCTGGCCCCCCTGGGATGGATCTCCATTACATTTTTGCGCCACCCGATCGGCAAATCCGGACGTGAAGTTCCAACGACTGCACTGGCCCTGGCATTTGCCTTCTACCTGGGGGCCTTTATCTGGCTCGATATGGTCTGGGAATTGTCCCTGGGGCTGGTGGTCTTTGCCTTTCTATTGGCGATCACGGAACAAAAAAGTATCAGAACCATTCTGTGGGTTCTTTTTGCTCCCTATGCACTGCTCGATATCTGGCGGCTGGTGAGCTACATCGCCTGGGGCGACAAGATCCTCTTCCAGGATTCTTATGTCCTCACTGACCCGCTGATCTATGTGCCCTGGATCATGGTGGTACTTCTTTTGTTTTATGGCCTGTTGCTGCAAAAGCTCAATCGCCTTTCCACCCAACTGGTATAAGGGAATCAAGACGTCCCGCAGAGTTGCGGGACGTCTTGATTCCTAATCGTTGTAAGGCCACCAGCAGGAGAATTCCTTCCCGTCCACTGTCACGACGGTGACTGGCTGTTTTTTATCATTGACCTGATAAGCATCCAGGTCCTTGTCCACCTTCTCCAATGCCCGGTCGGCAAAATACCGCGAGAAGTGGAAGGATTGCCAGGGGAGCTCTTGCTGATCCTGGTCACGGGTATAGCGGATACAGGCCAGGGAGGCACCTACTTCCTCCTGGACGGCATCCGGCAGGGAGGGATCCTGGAACGCGCTCACCAGGGGAGGAACTGCATCATCGGAAAGGTTCAGAAAGTATTGAGCGTCCAAAGTGACGCCATTCGTGGAGGTGGCGTTTTCTCCTGCACCCTGAATTTCGCGCTGGACGTTTCGCTCCACAATGAATGCATCCACATTGAGCAGGCCAAGCGAGACCACAAACCCCAACGCAGCCAGCAGCATGGCGAGCCCGGCCATGCGCTCCCGGCGGGTCATCTCCAGGATGACAACAGCCAGGAGGAGCAGCCCCAGCCAGATCATGAAAACATGGGTGTATGTGCGCAGCCTGGAAAAGCCATATGCTGTTTCATACAGGACAAGCCGACGATAGGCAGAAATGAGCATGACGAGCACCAGCCCCACCAGGATGGCGCCCAGGATTGAAAAGATACGTCTCTGGGTATTGTTCTCCCGGCGCGTGATCGCCCCCAGTCCCAGCAGAAGGAGCAGGCTGAAAAAGGCGACTGCCACCAGTTCGCCAAATCCTTTGCGGGCATACTCGGAGTAGGTATATCCCTCGATGCTGATATTCGCCTGGCCGCCAAAAAAATATTGGAATTGAATGGTGACAAAGACCGCGAAAAGGATGGCTACGCTGCTTAAGATAATGGCAGATTCTGTAAACCCGAGGAAGGGAGAGACCCCGGTCTTTTCCTCCACCGGATCTGCAGACTTTTGGGCGGCATGCAGATAGATCCCGGCCAGGGCATAGGCAATGACCAGAATATAGACGAGCCTGAAGATGTACTCCGGCAGGTTCTGGATATTGAACACGTCGATGACATCCCCAAGTCGCCTGGCAAAGATCGGGTCGGCGGAGGAAAGCAGGGAGGCAAAGACAGCCAGGATTGGCAGTGCAATGACCAGACCGCGCAACACCGGCCAGAGCCTGCGGCCTCGCCCCGGATCCGCAGACGGTTCGGCGCGGCGGTTCCCCGAGATGAATCCCAGCGGACGGGCGATCACGCTGCCAATGAGACGGAGATAGCCAAAGATATAGTCCAGGATCGTATAACGGGGCCACTGGCCATTAAGATACGTCATGGTGAAGACGCCCATCAGAAACACGACCATGGCAATCGAAAGGAAGACCGTCACCGGCTCGAGTCGAAAAAAGGTCATCGTCGCCAGGAAGGCGATCGGGATCAGGAGCAGGCTAGAGCGCCGAGCGAGGCGGAGGCCGTCCATCCGGAGAAGAAGAATCCCGGTGGCGATCGACAGGACAACAAAGAGGGCAAAGTTCACCCCCAGGGGCTTTTTCCAGAAAAGGTAGTCAGCCCCCCACCCCAGCAGGATGACAATAGCCCAGAAACGGTTTGGATTGGCTTTCATGCGGACCTCCATGATGTGGATGAGCCTTGAAAAAGGTCAAAACAAGGCGCTTGCAGGCAAGAATAGCCCTTTTCGCCTTGCGGAGTCTCTCAAAAAGTCTCAATTTTCCCCATTTTAAGGATAGGTTACAAATTTATAAGAATTGAATTCCGCCCATTGACATCCGAAATAAAGTATGACATACTTCTGGCATTGTTCGGGGGCAAGCCAATTAAATTGCCATCCTATAGAAAGGAGGAGGTGATGTCTCAAATGGATAGTAGTATGAAACCCAGCGCTGTGGCATCCCTCCTCCAGTAGGCAGCAAGTTCGCCTACCGAATGGGAAGCCACAGCGCCCCACCAATGCCGTCCGAAAGGGCGGCATTGTGGTTTAACAGGTCGGGATATTTCATAAAATACCCATGGCACGATCTCCAAATGAAATACCCATTCCTCTAGCGGTAATTACCGAATCGCTGTTGGGATCCACCCGCTTGGCGATGGCCAGTGCCTCTTCGAGCGACACATCCACAACTCCGCCTGCGTGCAGTGCCACCATGCGGTCATATTTTCCCTGTCCGGCCAGGCGGACGGCCGCGGCGCCAAAACGGGTTGCCAGCCAGCGATCAAAGGGAGTGGGCGAGCCGCCGCGCTGCAGGTGCCCGAGCACGGTGACCCGCGTCTCGAAGCCGTTGCTCTCGATGTATTCCCCCACCCGGTGACCGATCCCGCCCAGCCGAGGTACATAGATCGGATCGCCCACCCGCGAAAAAACCTGTTCCCCACCCTTCGGTTTTGCCCCTTCTGATACGGCGATAATACTAAAGTTCATGCCCAACTCGACGCGCTGACGAACCTTGGCCACAACCACTTCATTTTCGAAGGGGATCTCCGGGATCAGGATCACATCAGTCCCGCCGGCAATTCCGGCATGCAGGGCGATGAAGCCGGCATCCCGGCCCATCAGTTCCAGGACCATGACCCGGTGATGGGCCTCGGCGGTGCTGTGCAGCTTATCGATTGATTCGGTGGCGGTGTTCACCGCGGTATCAAAACCAAATGTGAACTCGGTGCCCCCGATATCGTTGTCGATCGTCTTCGGTACGCCTATG
>JBLMZU010000079.1:0-8499 GCA_050258995.1 Bacteroidota bacterium | reverse complement strand
GGGAGAAGGGCTTTAGTTTGCAGGCAACCCCAATGGGCGTCATCCCCATTCCGACCAAAAACGGCGAGCCACTTTCGGATGCGGACTTTTTGAAGTTCTCAGAGGATGAACGTGAGAAATTGAAGGAAACCATGCTGGAAATCCGTGAAGCAGTCGAGGCAGCGATGCGGCAGATGCACACGCTGGATAACAGCGCTCGGGACGCTGTAGAACAGCTGGATCAACAGGTGGTTCATTTCGTTCTCGACCATTCCATGGCGGACCTTCTGGAAAAATACCGTGAGCTTCCCGATGTCCTGGCCTACTTAAATTCCATCCAGACAAACATGCTGGAAAATGCAGCCCAGTTCAAGCCGGAGCCCGAAGAACAGCGCAGTCCGGTTTCGCCCCAGGCGCCGAAGCGGACGCCGGTCGACAAATATCGGGTCAATGTGCTCGTGGACCGCAGCAAATCACAGGGTGCGCCCGTGATTGTGGAGATGAATCCCACCTACAGCAACCTGTTCGGGCGGATCGAGCAGGAAGCCTATATGGGCACGCTGATCACCGATTTCACCTTGATCCGGGGTGGTTCCCTGCACCGGGCCAACGGGGGCTATCTCGTCCTGCCCGCAGAGGACGTGATCCGTAATCCCTTCACCTGGGAGAGTCTGAAGCGCTGCCTGCGCAATCGCTCCATTGCCATCGAGGAGCCCTTTGAACAGCCAGTATTTACAACCAAAAGCCTGCGGCCGGAACCCATCCCGCTGGATGTCAAGGTGATCCTGATCGGCCGTGCCGAGCTCTACGGCCTACTCCTGGAATACGATGATCAGTTCAGAGAGTTGTTCAAGGTCAAGGCCGATTTCGATTACCAGATGGCCCGCACGGACGAGAGCATCCGGGAATATGCCGGATTTGTTCATCGTTTATGCGATAACGAGCATCTCATCCACCTGGATCCGTCCGGCCTGGCGCGCGTTGTCGAGCATGGTTCCCGCCAGGCCGAGGACCAGACCCGCCTGTCCACCCGTTTTGGGGGGCTCGCCGATCTGATCCGGGAGGCGAATTATTATGCTGGCCAGGACAAATCTGAATGGATCCAGGCCGACCATATCGAGAAAGCCATCGAGGAGCGCTTCTATCGCTCGAGCCTGATCCAGGAACACATCGAAGACCTGATCGGCAGGGAGGTGATCAAGATCAGCGTTTCAGATAAGGTTGTTGGGCAGGTAAACTCACTGGCAGTCCTGCAGTTGGGAGATATTTCCTTCGGCCAGCCAAGCCGCATCACCGCCAGTATCGGCCTGGGTCGGCGCGGGGTGGTGAATGTAGAGCGGGAGGCCCAAATGAGCCGGCCGATTCATACCAAGGGAGTCCTGATCCTCTCGGGCTACCTGGAGCAGGTATTTGCCCGGGATAAACCACTCAGCCTGAATGCCCACCTGGTCTTCGAACAAAACTATGGCGTTGTAGATGGTGACAGCGCTTCCAGCACAGAGCTATATGCCATCCTGTCGGCACTGGCGGATATACCCATCGAGCAGGGCATTGCGGTGACCGGGTCCGTAAACCAGAAAGGCGAGATCCAGGCGATCGGCGGAGTGAACGAAAAGATCGAGGGCTTCTATGCCGTATGCAAGGCGAAAGGCTTGAACGGCAAACAGGGCGTAATGATCCCAGCCAGCAACGTGTCCAATTTAATGCTCAGACAGGAGGTCGTAGATGCAGTGGCCTGTAACCAGTTCCACATCTGGTCGGTTGCTTCCATTGAAGAAGGCATTGAGGTTCTGACAGGATTCCCGGCCGGTAGAAAGGAGGATGGCAGCTTTGTACCCGGCAGCATCTTCGAACGGGTGAACCTGCGGCTTACGAAAATGGCTGAAGAATTGGTAAGATTTGCCAGAGAGAACGAACAATAAGCAGGAAAAAACATCTTCTGTTGACACCGGGCAAATCCATTGGATTACAGCCAATTGCAGATGAATAAAAAAAAGACTCCCTCGGGTCGAGAGTCTACTTACATGCCTTGTTGGGGTGCCGAGATTTGAACTCGGGGCCCCACAGACCCGAGCTACTTCTGAAATTTCGCACCCTGGTTCTCACGGCTTGGCGATTCTTCATAACCATCAGGCCTATCTTTTCGGCGAGACATGTGGACTACAATGAGCCTTAATAGATCCTCTTTTGGGTCAAAAATTGATTTCCGAGTACAGATATGACTGGATCTCAAGAAACATTGTCAAGCAGTTCCTTCCATAGCGAACTCAATCCTAAGCGAGCTACTCATTGCTCAATGTAGTTCATCTCAAGTTCGTTTTTCCTTGACTTGAGAATGGCTGCGATGTCTCGGAAATGTTTGGATTGCTGACCGAGCCGTTGGGCAAAATACCACTTGTAATTTTCATTTTCCTATGTATTATGAATATGGGGCGGGCGATATTACAAATTGCTATTTCGGATTTGGCCGCCTGCCCCCCTTTTCAGTCCGTCAGCCGTGGTTGACGGACTGTTTATCCGTCTTCTATCAAGGGTCTAATACCCCGCCGCTCTGCGGCGTGCGTAGTGTTTGTAAATGCTCCACGACTTAGGCGGATGATACCCCGTCCGCTTGCGGCGGGGTTTATTCATTTAAGATCACAGTGCTATAAGCGATCATGAACGATTGCGAATCTCATTTTATATAAGACAGTTTGTTAAACACTTTTCAGGTTGAGAATGTAACCTTTTGACGTTGCTTATCCAATTTATTTGCGATATCTTGTACAAGGATAAATGCAATATAAGAATCCAGAATGACGGCGCCATGACATAAATTTCTTTTCATTCCCCGTTCTCAAAATCTAAGTTAAGTAGCGATGATCTGATAACCTAGCTTCGACGCAACGGTGTTGTCAGGAGGTCAAATATATCGCATTTACCCACACTCTTTGCATTTGAAAAAACAAAATAGCTTATGCAAATCCCTGTTTTCAAAAGAAACACAAGGTAAATGGTTCGCATTAAATGATTTAGCAGGGAAACTTTTATGGTATAAGCACTTTCACTGAGACCCGGATACTCTCATCCCTCACAAACACACCCTGTAATATACTCTTGTTGAAAATTCATCAATAAGGCATCTCGATTTTCCCTCATGAATATCGCCTCCGATCTTGGTCTTCTGCTTGACCCCACGCGAGTCTTCACGCGTTCGATTGACAGAATTGCTAACGCCAGTGATGCATCTTTTTATAGATTGATTCCTCAAGCCGTCGTCCATCCCAATTCTCTCCTGGAAATAAAAAAACTTTTTGAATATAGCCAGGCGAAAAAAATACCGCTGGTTTTTCGTGCAGCAGGCACCAGCCTTTCTGGACAGTCTGTTACGGATGGGATTTTGGTTAACCTGTCCAGATATTGGGGGAGAATCCAGGTTGAAAAAGATGGTGAATTCATCCGTCTCGGACCCGGGGTGGTGGGCTCTCATGCAAACCGCGCTTTAAAGCCGTACCACAGACGAATTGGGCCCGATCCGGCATCGATCGATGCCTGTATGATCGGTGGTATTCTTTCCAATAATGCAAGTGGGATGTGTTGTGGGGTGATAGAGAATTCGTATCACACGATGCATGCCATCCAGTTCATGTTGCCCAATGGCTCCCTGTTTGATACCAGTACACCGGAAGCGGAAGAACAATTCCTTGCACAAGAGCCGAAACTGGCCCAGAGTCTTTTGGAGCTAAGAAACCGGATCCTGTCCTCGCCAGAGTTGTTTCATCGGATCCGCGACCGCTACAAAATGAAGAACACGACGGGCTATTCTCTGAATGCCTTTATAGACTATTCATCTCCGCTTGAGATTCTGGCTCATTTGCTGATCGGGGCTGAAGGGACATTGGGATTTATTGCGGAAGTGGTGTTACGTACTCTCCCAGACTATGAACGAAAGTATACGGGTTTGCTGTATTTCCCAGATGTAGGGACTGCGGGGCGGGCGATCCCCCTGCTGACCGAGTCAGGCGCCCGGGCACTGGAGATCATGGACCGTGCCTCCCTGCGTTCCATCGAAAATCTGGATGGCGCCCCAGCGGCCATACAGCAGCTGCCGGATGGCGCAGCCGCCATTCTTGTGGAGTATCAGTGCCAATCCTGGGAAGAGCTCCAGTCGTATAGGAGGAAGGCTGCACAGGTCTGCGACCTCCTTGGATTGTTGCAGCCGGCCCAGTTTACAGAGGATGCCGGGGAACAAGCCAAGTTATGGAAACTCCGCAAGGGTATATTCCCGGCTATTGGAGCCATGCGCGCTCAAGGAACGTCTGTCCTGATCGAGGATGTGGCCTTTCCAATCCCAAAACTGGCAGAGGCGATCCTGGACCTGCAGCAGCTCTTCAAAGTTCATGGCTATGAAGAGGGCATCATTTATGGGCATGCGAAGGAAGGGAACTTACACTTTGTCATCACGCAATCCTTCAATGATGAAGAGGCCATCAACCGTTATGAATGTTTCATGCAGGATCTTGTTCGACTGGTGGTCGAGAAATATGACGGGGCGTTGAAGGCAGAACATGGCACCGGTAGAAACGTAGCTCCCTATGTGGCTTATGAATGGGGGAGTGATGCATATGCCATCATGCAGGATTTGAAGCAGTTGATCGATCCCCAAAATCTGCTCAATCCGGGCGTCATCATTAACCCGGATCCTCGTGCGCATGTCAAAGACCTAAAGAGTCTGCCCATTGTAGAGGCGGAAATCGATCGATGTATCGAATGTGGATTTTGTGAGCTGTCCTGTCCCAGCCGCCACCTGACATTAACCCCGCGCCAGCGTATCGTTCTGCGGCGGGAGATCGTTCGTCTGGAAACTGCTGGTGATGATCCTGCTGTACTTTCGTCCCTGATGGAAGATTATCAATATGCAGGAATCGAAACCTGTGCGGTAGATGGTCTTTGTGCAACGGCCTGCCCGGTAGGCATCAATACTGGTAATTTTGTAAAGGGTTTGCGGGCGGAAGGTAATTCGGCTCGATCACAGAAGATTGCGTCACAGGTTGCCCGGCATTTTGGCCTGGTGGAGGATGTACTTCGGAACGCGGTTGGGCTCGGACACATGGCAGAAAAAGCAGTGGGGTCGACCACAATTGAAAATCTCAGCAGCGGAATCGGGCGCCTGAGTGGAATGAACCTGCCGAAGTGGAACGCCGCTGTATTACATCGCTCTCCTCAATGGACAGAGCAAAATCCGGATGGGCCTCAGGCGGTCTATTTTCCATCATGTATTTCACGAACCATGGGAGTGCCGCCTTTGGATCCGGATGCTCCTTCACTCATTGATGTGTTCATCGAGATTTGCCATCGTGCTGGTCTTCAGATCTATCTTCCCGAGGAAAGCCATGGCAGCTGTTGCGGAATGCCATTCAGCTCAAAGGGCTATACCGAAGCTTATCGCCAGATGATCCACCAGACTCTGGCTCAGATGTGGCGTTGGAGCCAGTCCGGGTGTCTGCCGATTGTAATCGATTCCAGTTCATGTGCTTATTCTCTGCGGACCTCTGGTGAGACTCTGCAAGGGGAGGACCTGGAATTGTGGAAAAAGCTAAAGATCCTGGATAGCGTCGAATTTACCAGGGACTGGCTGCTGCCTAAACTGAAGATCACACCGCTTGAAGAGAAAGTAATTCTTCATCCTAACTGTGCATTGAGAAAGCTGAACCTGGACGGGGCATTGAAACAGGTGGTAGCTGCCTGTGCCAGAGAGGTGGAAACACCTCCGAACCTGGGCTGTTGCGCCTTTGCGGGCGACCGGGGACTGTTGTTCCCCGAACTGACAGCCTCGGCAACCATGTTGGAAGCGGAAGACGTTCTATCGGTATCCTATGATGGATACTACTCGAGCAACCTTACCTGTGAAATGGGAATGGCATTGGCAACCAAAAAATCCTACCGCTCTTTCCTCTACTTGGTCGAGAAAGCTACTCGATAAAATCTAGAAAACGAAATTACAAAAACGGGCCAAATTGGTACTTGACGAAAAATTGTTTCCCAGTAAAATTGGTTATAACAACATAACCATATAACATTATAATCAATCAAGTTCTTATTTCAGCTCGGACAAATATCCAAACAAATCAATACTGCTCCAGGAGAATTCAACATGAGTGCATCCCTCTATCTTTCAAAAATCCAGGAATTGATCGCTGATATCGACAAGAACAGCCTGGCTGACATCGAAAAGGCTGCCGGGTTCATGGCAGATTCGATTGCCGCTGGCCGTGCCGTGTACTACTTTGGCTCCGGGCATTCTGTTCTGCCTGCGCTGGATGTCTTTCCACGCTACGGATCATTTGTCGGTTTACAGCCCATCCATGATACGCGTCTGATGTGGTCCAACGTGATAGGACCGGGCGGAACGCCGGAATTATTATGGATTGAGCGTCAGGAAGGCTACGTGAAGAACGTGCTGGACTCGTATGTTCTTGATCCGCGCGACACCCTAATCGTGATCTCTCATGGCGGATTGAATGCAGCAGGCATCGAAGCTGCCATGATTGGCAAAGAGAACGGCTTGAAGGTGGTCGCCATTACCTCCATGCAAAACTACAAAACCAACAAAGCCCGTCATTCTTCTGGCAAAAAGCTGGCAGATGTTGCCGATGTGGTGATTGATAACGGCGCGGCTCCGGAAGATTCTCTGATTCGGCTGGAAGGCTGGGAAGAGCCGGTAGCAGCCTCCTCCACAGTCACCGTATTGTGCATTTCTATGGCTCTGGTTGCTCATACCGCCTGTCTGTTGGCTGAGCGTGGAATTCACATCCCAACTTTCGTCTCGCCGAACGTTATGCCGGATCCGGACCACAACAAGAAGGTCTATGATCTGTACAAGGATTTCCGTCGCAAAATCTATTAAAAGATCACTATGAGCTTAGCTTATTTCGATCATCTGCTGCCCATCCTGCAAAAGGCGATTGAGTCACAGGAGAACGTACTCAAGGCTGTCGCTGAAAAGATGGCCGATGTGATTGCCGAAGATCACATCATCTATGTGTTCGGAGCAGGGCATGCCGGGATCATTTCAGAGGAGATGTTTTATCGGGCAGGCGGCCTCGTGCCTATAGTGCCGATCTTCGCCCCGGGGCTTGTCACTTTTACGCGTCCGGCTACGCTGGAGACTGAACTCGAGCGTCTGAGTGGATATGCATCTCTTCTGTTGAAGGCCTGCAAGGTCAGTGATCGCGATCTGCTGATCGTCCATTCCAACTCCGGCAGAAATACGGTAGCGATCGAAATGGCCGAGGAAGCCCGAAGAAACGGCACGCTGGTGGTTGCATTAACCAGTGTGGCGCATAGTTCATCTGTAAGCTCGCGGCATCCCGCTGGATTCAAACTTATGGATGTGGCTGATTATGTGATTGATAACTGCGGCGTTGTCGGTGACGCAGTCGTGCCTTTGGATGGGACCGAACAATATAGTGGATCAACCTCGACGGTGGTCGGTGCCGCCTTAATGAATGCACTGGTGGTGGAAACGGCCATGACATTGTTAGCCCGTGGATTTGAAGCCCCCATCTTCCGCAGCGCTAACCTGGATGGCAGTGAGGCCAATAACCAGCGCTGGATGGACCGCTATTCCAGCAGACTGTTGTACCTATAACATGGCTAATCGATTACCTGCTTCCAATGAAATGACATCTGTGCTCAGTATTCGGCCGCTTGATAAAGGCAGTCATATTCCGCTGTACCTGCAGCTTACGGCGCAGCTCACCGATATGATTCAAACCGGTCAATTGACGCCCAACTTTCGCCTTCCCTCTGAGCGCGAGTTGAGCGAGATGTTGAACGTAAGCAGGATCACCACCCGACTGGCTTTGCAGGAATTGCTCGAAAGCGGATTGGTATATCGGGAACAGGGACGGGGCACGTTTGTTGCCGAGCCCAAGATGCGAGGGGTCCAGGGGTTTGCCAGCTTTACCGAGGACATGCGGAATCGAGGTTTGGTTCCTGGTTCGAAGATCCTCCAGCAAGAACTTGTCGGCGTGGATGAGAATTTGGCCCATACTTTGCACATCCAATCGGGAGAGCAGGCGATCCATCTTGTCCGCTTGCGCCTGGCAGACCGGCGACCCGTTGCCGTCCAATCCGCGTATCTGCCAGGCCGAATGTTCCCTGGACTGGAGAATGAAGCGCTGGAAGACCGGTCGCTGTTTGATGTTCTGCGTCAAAAATATGTTGTGCACCCCGCATGGACTGAGGCAGCCGTGGAGGCTTCCTCTGCAACGCCGGAGCAGGCACGGCTGCTGGAAATCAAATCAGGTGAGCCAGTACTTATCGTACGTGGCCTGACCTTTACTGAATCCTTTGATGTGGTGGAGAGCGTACGCACGATCTACCCTGGAAAAGGATTGGGTGTTTATATCGGGCGTCAACGCCTGGAAAACGTCAAGATCCGATAAATAAATGAGAGATGACTGCTGGGAACATGGCTGAGAACTTCATTCTTGCAGTTGATATCGGGGGCACAAAGATCGCCTCCAGTCTGGTGAG
>JBLMZU010000078.1:0-8003 GCA_050258995.1 Bacteroidota bacterium | reverse complement strand
GATCTGCAGATGGGCTCTGCCTCGCAAAGGATCCTCGAGACTGCCGAAGAGCGCAAGCCAGGCCTGATCGTCATGGGCGCCAAAGGGCTGCGCTCCACGGTCACCATCCTGCTGGGTGGGGTGGCGCAGCAGGTGGTGGAATACTCGTGCTGCCCGGTCCTGATCGTGCGCGCGCCCTACCGCGGATTGGCGAAGATCCTGCTGGTGACCGACGGCTCGCCCTCCAGCCAGGAGGCGGCCCGCTTCCTGGGCAGGTTCCCGCTGCCGGCCGGCGCGGAGCTGCATGTGCTGCACGCGCTGCGCCCGCTCCCGCTGCCGATCGTGGCGGACCCCTACCTGGGCGCCTGGTCCACCGTCTACATGGGGGACCCGGGACCGGAGGAAAATGCAGAGGAGACCCGGCAGGGAGAAGAGCTGCTCAACAAGGCCCTGGCCCTGCTCGAACGCGATCCCACCCGGGTTAGGACCGCCCTGGTCCGCGGGGATGCCGCCACCGAGATCATCGACTACGCCAAAAAGGAGCACATCGACCTGATCGTGGCCGGGTCGCGCGGGCTGGGCCAGTTCCGAAGCCTGTGGGTGGGCAGCGTCTCCCGCAAGCTGGTCCACTATTCCGACTGTTCGGTCCTGCTCGTCAAGCAGCAGCCGGGAAAGGAGTAAGGCGTATGGAAGTCGAGATCGGTCATGTCACCCATTACTACAGCCATTTGCATGTCGCGGCCATGAAGCTCAGCGCCGACCTGAAGGAGGGGGACTACATCCACATCCTGGGGCACTCCACCGACTTTACGCAGAGAGTGACCTCCCTGGAGATCGACCACCACCACGTGGCGGGTGTCCACCCGGGTGAGGATGTGGCCCTGAAGGTCATTGAGCCGGTGCGGGAGCACGATGTGATCTACCGCATCCCGGAAGCTGCGCTCGAGCCGTATCCGCTGCAGTGACAGGCTCATGCCTTGCGATCGAGTGGGGGATATTTGCGTTTAACGGATCCCAGGAAATTGTCCGATCCCTGGAGCGATCCGGGATCGGCCTTGCACCGGAAACCGGTCTTGCGGGTAGAATTACACGGCCCGGGACAGGCATGGATCGACCGGTTCCGAAAACCCGATGAAAGGATCGCAGGCGCAGGAAATTTCAATGGAGCAAGCAAAACAAAAATATCTGGGGGCCAGGGGCCTGGTGATCCTCATCGCACTGCTGAGCGCATTCGTGCCGCTGTCCACCGACCTGTATCTGCCGGCCCTGCCCGGGATGAGCGCTTCGTTCGGCGTGAGTGCAGACCGGGTCAACCTGACGCTGACCGCCTTCTTCATCTTTTATGCCCTTGGCACGCTGGTCTGGGGACCGCTCAGCGACCGTTACGGGCGCAAGCCGGTCCTGCTCTCGGGGCTGGGACTGTATATCGCTGCCAGCGCTGCGTGTGCCTTCATGTGGGATGTGAACGGCCTGGTGCTGTGCCGCATCCTGCAGGCGCTGGGCGGGAGCGCGGCCGGGGTGGTGGCCACGGCCGTCGTCAAGGATGTTTACAGCGGCCGGAAGCGCGGCTCGGTGCTGGCCATCGTGCAGTCCATGGTCTTGATCTCGCCCGCCGTCGCACCGGTACTGGGCGCCCTTTTGCTGAGCGTCACATCCTGGCGGGGCGTATTCTGGTCCCTGACCGGCATTGGCCTGCTGGCTCTGCTGGGCAGCCTGCTCTTCCAGGAGACCCTCCCCCAGCGCACGTCCGGGATGCTGCTGCCAGGCCCGGGACGCCTGGGCCAGGTGCTCCGGAACCGGAGCTTCAGCTCCCTGCTGCTCCTGTTCTCGCTCGGGTCCGTTTCGAGCCTGGCCTTCATCGCCTCCTCCACCTATATCTACCAGGATGGCTTTCACCTGAGCGGACAGATGTACAGTTTCTATTTCGCCCTCAACGCCCTGGGGCTGATCTCCGGCCCGATGATCTACCTGTGGCTGGCGCGGCGCTTGCATGCCGAGCAGATCATCGTGGGCTGCTATGCGGCCATCGCCGCCGGCGGCCTGCTGGTCTGCCTGTTCGGGAGCCGGCAGCCCTGGCTCTTTGCCCTGTGCATCCTGCCGGCCTCAATCGCGGGGAGCTGTCTGCGACCGCCCTCGGCCAACATGATGCTGGAGCAGCAAAAGGGCGATACCGGGGCCGTCTCATCGCTGATGGGCTGCACCGGCCTGTTGATGGGCGCGTTGGGGATGCAGCTGATCTCCCTGCCGTGGGGCAATATGATCCTGGCACTGGGGGTCATGACCCTGGGGACGGCAACGATCAGCCTGCTGGCTTGGCCGTTCATCCTCCCGCACGTCACCCGCCTGCCCGGCCCCCAGGCATTGAACATGCCGCAGCCCGACGCCTCGGCGGGGATGGATTGATCCCCGGTTCCTGTCACCGCCTCGCCGGGCAGAGAGACAGGAGCGGTCCTTTTGTACCTTCCATGGGTATGCCCCGTTCCATATAATAGACCCCTATGCTGACGATTGACATCCAAACCGCCCGGCGTTTCATCCTGGGCAAACAGGGGTTGTGGCCAGGCCGGCGCTGGCAGGGGTTGAAGGGCACGGAAAAGGCGCTGCGTGAGATTGAATACCTGCAGCTCGACCCGCTGCAGATCGTCGCCCGCAGCCAGGATATCACCCTGCACAGCCGCGTGCTCGAATACCAGCCGGGGATGTGGGAGCACCCGGCCTACCGCAGGCGCAAGTTCTTCGACTGGGGCAGCTGGCTGGCCGTCCGGCCGATGGACGAGCTGCCGTACTGGCGCAGGCTCATGGTCCATGAGCGCGACACGAACCCGCACCTGCAGGCCCTGGCCGGCGAGCATGCGGATGCGATGGAAGAGATGCGGTCCATCCTGCGCGAGCGCGGCACGGTCAGCAACCGCGACTTCGAAATGGCGACCCGCACCCGCACCCAGCACTATCGCGGCCGCAAGGACAGCGCCCTGGCCCTCTACTATCTCTGGCGCACCGGCGAAGTGATGACCCACCACCGCGAGCGCTTCGAGCGGGTCTATGCCCTCACCGAAACTGTCGCCCCTGCCCAGCTCATCTACGAAAGCGGTGAGGCGGAGACAGACCGTTTCCTGATCGCCAAGGAAGCCGCCTTCAACGGCCTGTCCCGGTTGAGCATGGCCAGTGTTACGTACCACCGCCGCCTGCCGGACCAGGCCCATCACAGGAAGATGCTTGCGGCAATGCTGGCCGACGGGGATCTGATCGAGGTGAAAGTTGAAGGCAGGAAAGCGGTCCAATACGCCATCGGCAGCGATGCCAGGCTGCTGCAGAACCTGAGCGCCGGGCGCATCCCGAAGGCCTGGACTCCGCTGGAGACAACCACCACCGAGGAAGCCGTTTTCCTCGCCCCGCTCGACCAGGTCAGCGCCCGGGGACGGGCCAGGGACCTGTTCGGCTTCGACTACATCTGGGAGGTCTACAAGCCCGTGCACCAGCGCAAATTCGGCTACTACACCCTTCCGGTGCTGTGGGACGACCGGCTCGTCGCCCGCTTCGACAGCAAACTCGACCGGACGACGAACACCTTTGTCCTGCTCGGCTTCTGGCTGGAGGACAAGGCTCTTGGAAAGGATGAGGCGTTTGCAGAGGCGCTGGCCCGCGGGTTTGCCCGGTTCGTCCGTTTCCTGGGCGCAGACAAAATGGATGCAAAGGCGATCCCTGAGCCCCGCCTGCGCAAGCGTGTGAGCAGCCTGCTCTTCGCCCGGTATCCTGCCACCTAACAGTCAGCGCGTACGCGGATCCAGATACCCAATCAAGGGTGCCATTATTTGGATACTGCTCTTTTAGCTCATGAGGAGGGCCATACTCCGGGCCAGGAGCATAACCAGCGCCCGGCTGGATACTCGAGCCTCCATAATTTCCATACCCAAGCGGTGGGTATTACTTGGAGGGTCGATCTGCTTTCGCCCCGGGCGCATTCGGTCATTCGACCTCCTTACTTACTTTATAGACCTGCCCTGTTTTGGTGGGCGATCGTCATGATCGCAATCCTCCTTTCCTGAGCCAAACACCGATTCCTTTTTGCAAATCATAGGCTTTAAGAAATCGTCTCCCGGTGCGTGTTACCTGGAACTTTTTCCGGGCTTTTGTCGTATTCTGTTTCCCGGCGTGGTCGATCCAATACCTCTCAGAGTTTGTATTGAAATTCTTTTTTTCACCACGGATGAATGCAGATAAAATGGATTTAAGGAACACTCTCGCAAATAGCTGCAAAAGGAGGATGCCCCATGAGCTTTATTCGCAACCTGTTTGGCAGGGCGCAGAACGAGCAGACGCCTGCCCCCTCGGCAGAAGAATTGGAGGAAGCGAAGAAGATCTTCTTTGAATACTCCTGTAACAGTCTTGAAATGGCCCGGAACGATGTTCATTTCGAAAAGTATCACATCTCGAGGCAGCAGGAGGATGCGTGGAGAAATGAATTTATTGCTCACTGGAGAGGCCAGCTATCGACGGAGGACCTGACCGCCGTCCAAAAGCTGCGGGATGCCAACGCAGTGGAGGCCGTCCCCGACCTGCTTGCCATGTTGGGCAAGGGGGACAGCTACGCCCAGCTGCGGGTGGCAGAAGGGGTCTGGGCCTTGAGCTACTGGATGAAGGATCGGGCCCAGAAGAAGCAGGCGAAAGCCGCTGCCGTCCAGAGCGCGCGCTCGCTCATGAGCCAGCCCATCCAGGTGTCGGAACGCCACAAGATCGAGATCGAGCGCCTGGGAGGATCCAGCCCGGAGGAATATATCAGGCTGTTCGCCGGGCACGTCGTGTAAGAAGCGACGGTCCATCGGGATCTCCCGGAAGGAAGGTGAAAAATGAATCAGACGGAGCCGCGAGCTGTCCGGGATGGCTTACAGTACATTCACGAGGTCTATGGGTTTTTGCTGGAGAGGGGCTATGCAGTCATTTCGGCGCAGGAGGCCGAGCAGGGCTGGCAGGTGATGTTACAAAGAGGCGACCTGTTCGTGAGCGTCCTGCGCTCACGCGGCGACGACTTTGTCTCCATGCGGACCGGCACGCAGCCGCCCGGTGAGCTGATCGATCTGGGAAGTGTGATCCTTGCCGCCACGGGAGAGAAAATTTTCCTGTACGCCAGTCATTCCCAGGCGCTTCAAACCCATCTCGACCGGATCGAGGCCTATTTTGCGGGGGAGTATCTTAGCGATCCGGAGAGCCTGCGGAGAGCCCGGGATGCATACCATGAGCCCATTTATAAAGTACAGCCCGAGATCCCGGAACAGCCGGAACGCCGGATCACAAAGGAACCGAAGAGGATTCCCCTGCTTTACTACCCTTTGCTGGCCGTTATCCTCTTTTTGCTTTTTGGAGCACTGGCGACCTTGTATGCGGTCCTGCTGGACCGCCTGTTCACAGCCTTCTCGCTGCAGGCAGACTTTTACAGCCTTGTCACGTTCGTGGGCGCGATCGTCCTGGCAAGCGGCACCCTGGTTTTATTGCGGAGATGGATAAAATGGAGTTGAGCGGCCAGGGCTATCTTGCCGAATACCAGTTGAGGACGCGCAGGGCGCGTAGAGTGTTCCAGCGGCTCGGCTGGCCTTCATGCTCCATTTCGACCGGCATCGTGCCGGGGTGCCGGTTCTCGAGCGACCAGCGGCCTTCGCCGTCGCGCTTCAATTCGACCAGCTCGATCGCCTCAACCATGCGCTTGTCAGGTGTCACGCCGGCTCTGCGCAGGTATTCGAGGCCGCGCAGCACATCGTAGTGCCACCAGGTGGGGAAGGAGAACTGGGTCCAGGCAGGGTCGATGATCTCACCGGTCGTCTTCCGGCGCAGGAGGCCGCGCTCGAGCAGGTACTCCTGGCCGCGCAGCCGGGCGTCTGTCACCCCGGACTGGCGCCCGCCGGCCCGCTCATATTCAAGCAGGGCTTCCAGCACACAGATCGTGGTGTGGAACGACCCGCGTCGCGAGCCGTTCTCCTGTTCGCAGTTCCAGCCGCCGTCCTCCATCTGCTCGCCAAGCAGCCGGCCGATGATCCTCTCCACATCCTGTCCAAAGTAGGCGCCGCTGGCCGCCACCTGCCCGTTGATGCACGGCTCGACCTCGCCGGCAAAGAACAGATTGCCGACAAAGTCCGCTCCGTGCCAGGTGCCATCCCCGTCCCAGCCCCGCCAGTGGACGTGGTCGCGGACCAGGCCCAGCGCCCGCCGCGTCGCCTCGCCGGCAGGGTCGAGACCCATCTCCCGCAGCAGCGACAGGACGTGCATGGTGGAGTTCCAGCCGTGGTTCCAGGCCTCGCCGGCCCACGACCCATCCTCACCCTGCAGGGCGAGCAGCTGTGCGCCCCAGCCCTGGGTGGCGACCTTCGCCCGCTCGGCAGCGACTTCGGCGTCAGAACCACCGGTCAGATCCCGCAGCACCTGCCAGCGGATCGACGGATCCGAGTCAAGCAGCCACTGCATGACCGGGCTCTCAGGCTGTTCTTGAGAACTGGTTTTCATCTGTCACGACTCCTGGTTTGTAAAATGCTGGGTGTCAAATTTCGAGCGGCTGGAGACCATTCATCCCCAGGATTAACGAGACTTCGCTGCCATGGTGCAGGTCATGCTCCAGCACATGGTAGATCACCCAGCTGCGCGACACCTGCCAGATCTGCCCATTCTCATCTTCATCCGGAAAGGTCATGGCCCCATCGGCGGGCGTCCAGCGCTGCAGACGGGAGTCGAGAAAGGCCCAGGTCTCCTCCAGGCCGCGTACCAGCTCTGCCGCGCTGCGCTCGGGCGAATTACGCTGGCCCCAGAGTGCATACTGTTCCATCCCTTTATCCGGGTCCTGTAGAGTGTAGACGAACCACCCTACCCGGACCGAGATGATGTGCTGCACGACCTGTCCCAGCGGCCACATCCGCGGGGCAGGCTGCAGCTGGAGCTCCTGGTCTGTCAGGGGGGCAATGCAGGTTTGCAGCCTGCGGTTATAGCCGCCCCAGTTCTCATAGATCACGTCCAATGTCGATTGGGATTCCGGTTGCATCTATTCCTCCGTAAGAATTGGTTTACTCCACGTGACAGTCACTGCGGAATACCGGTAAAACGGGCTGTCACCTGGTTTTCGATCTGCTCAAGCTGCCGCCCGTCTTCGGATCCATGAGACCGCAGGTACCCCCGGGCAGCAGATCTTCCAAAAACACTTTCTGAGGTTTAGTTAAACAAGAACGGGCGTTCTATTTTAGAACGATAGTATAACCCGGGTAGGCTGGAAATCATAGTGGGGGAAACTGGTTGTTGTGAAACGCGAATCGCAGGACGATTTTCACGAATTCCGCATGCACTGGCTGGCACGGGTCGTATTGGGGAATGTGCCTGCCTTCACCCTGGCCAGGGATCTGCCGCGGAAGGTCATAAGATCTCGAAGCTTCCCAGGCGGCAGAAGCGGATGAACCGGATCAGCCCCGCTTTTTCGGCGCCTGCAAAATGCTCGAGCGGATGGAGTCGCAGGAGATCCAGGCAACCCTCCTGGATCTCATCCTCCATGATCGTTATTTCCTGTGGGGAGAGCCATTCGGGCAGGTCGTCCTCCACCCAGCGTTCCGGGTCCCAGTCGATCTGCGGACCTGTATCGGGGATATCGATCAACGATCTCTCCAGGGCGGCCGCCAGCCACCTCGCATCGCTCGCCATGACGGTCTGACCGTCGTTGGTTAAATAACTCCCATGCCAGTCGGCGCCCAGCGCACAAAAATCGATGGATGCCGGGGGCTGCGTTCTGCGGGGCTGCCAGCCATAAAGCTCTGCCAGCTCCAGGGCTTTAAAGAGGAATTGCCTGCTAAACGTCAGGCAGAGGCCGGTCGATGGACTGCATAAATCGTAGGACATTTGGCGACACCACAGAACCACGTCATTATATCAACTGTGAGTTTTGATTCCTGTGCAAGAACGAACATATTCCCTGCAAATAGAATGTAAAGCCATTGGGCCGAGGAACTGTTTACACTAAAGACCCTAAGGGTTTTCGATTCAGGTACAAACCCTTAGGG
>JBLMZU010000077.1:0-5696 GCA_050258995.1 Bacteroidota bacterium | reverse complement strand
TGCTGTTGGGACTGAAGGGTCAACTGTCTGAGTTCGAACTGCACACCATTCGCTCGCGCCTCACGGCCGGTCTGCTCAACAAGGCCCAGCGCGGCGAACTGGCACTCGCCCTGCCCATGGGTTTGGTCCGGCAGGAAGATGGACGGGTGCTCAAAGACCCCAATCGCGAGATCCAGGATCGCATCCAGCTTGTCTTCGATACTTTTTTGCGAGTAAAATCAGCCAATAAGGTGCTGCGTTTTTTCAACCAGGAGCATCTCACTCTGCCGCAGCAGGATCGCTTCGGTGACCTGCAGTGGCATAAGCCCGGTGTGGCCGCCCTCTTGTCGATCCTCAAGAACCCGGCCTTTGCCGGCGCCTTCGTCTACGGACGCAGCCAAACGCAGCGCGAACCGGGCTCCGGCCACTTGACAACCAGGCGCCTGCCTTTCGGAAAGTGGAAGATCGTGGTCAAGGATAAATATCCCGCCTACATTTCCTGGGAAACCTTCGAGCGCATCCAGGCCCTGCTTCAGGACAATTACGCTGAATACGACCGCAATAAAACCCGCGGTGTTCCTCGTCCCGGCGCCGCACTCCTGCATGGAATCGTGTACTGCGGCGAATGCGGCCACAAGCTGGTCGTCCAGTATAAAGGCGGGCCAGAGTACCAGTGCAACTTCCTCCACCAGCAATACCAGGTGCCGGTCTGCCAGCGGATCCGCTCCCAGCCCATCGATGACTTCGTCGTCCAGGCTTTCTTTCAGGCCCTGTCGCCCCTCCAATTGGAAGTCTATGAGCAAGCCTTGCAGACCCACCAGGCAGTGGACCAGCAAGCCCGCCAGGCGCAAGAACAGCAGTTGGAACGCTTACGCTATCAGGCAGCCCTCGCCCAGCACCAGTACAACCAGGTCGATCCCCAGAACCGCCTGGTGGCGGCAGAACTGGAGAGACGCTGGGAGGCCGCACTCAAAGCCCTCCAGGAAGCTGAAGAGCGGCTGGCACTTCAACAACAGCCAGCCGAATATCCCCCCTCTCTGCCGCCGGAACTCAAAGCCGCATTCTCCCAAATCGCTCAAAAACTTCCCCAAATCTGGGACCAGGAAGAGCTGCTCCCCACCCCCAAAAAGAAAGCCTTGCTGCGCTGCCTGATCGACAAAGTGGTCATTCACCATCTCACCCCGGACAGGATCCAGACCCGCATCGTCTGGAAAGGCGGACAAACCACCACGGCCCTTCTGACCGTCACCGTGGGCGCCTTCCGTCGCCTTTCTTCGGCTGCTCAGATGGAGAACACCATCCTCGAACTCACCCAACAAGGCAAAACCGACCAGGAAATCGCACAACATTTGACCCACCTGGGTCTTGCCTCCCCCAAGAACCCCCAGGCGGTTTTGCCGAGCACCGTCCGGACCATCCGCTTGAAACATCGCATTTTCCTCAAACGCAGCCAATCCCATCCGCATCACATCCCTGGCTGCCTGACCATCCCGCAAATTGCGCCGCAGCTCGGCGTTACCCCTCACTGGATCTACCACCTCATCCGCACTGGACAGATCGAAATGACCCGTGACCCAAACACCGGTCTCTATTTATTCCCCGATCAAGATGATACTCTCACCTCCCTGCGCCTACTCAAAGCAGGCACCGTTAAGCACTTGCGTTTTTAAAGAGGCATCCAGATGTACGATCAAAGCAGTCCGTGATGTCGATGTCCACTACCCATTCGCTGCCTTCTGCAATGTACGCCTGGGCTTGCTGTACGGCTTGGTGTGCACTGCGTCCGGGTCGAAACCCGTAGCTGTGCTCGGAGAACACTGCTTCAAACATCGGTGTCAGCACCTGCCCAATGGCTTGTTGGATCAGCCGGTCTAACACTGTGGGTATCCCCAGCTCCCTCACACCGCCGTCCGGCTTGGGTATTTCTACCCGCCGAACCGGGCTCGGTCGATACGTCCCACGTTCGAGAGCTTCTCGCACTTCCAACCAGTGCTCCTTCAGGTAGCCATGCAGGTCGCTCACTTCCATACCATCTATGCCTGCCGCTCCCTTGTTGCTCTCGACACGCTTTAGTGCGGTCTGCATATTCTCTCGTGCGAATATCGCTTCCCACACCCCTACGTCGGATTTTCCTTCGTCTCGTGCCGGGGATGCCTCAACGCTTCGCTCGCCTCCCACAGGCTTCACCTGCTTCGGCAAAGCGTCAGTCCCTCTATCCGAGGATTTCTGCCTTCCTTGGTCATCCCGCGAACTGCTCGATATACTCATCCTTCTCCTTGTTCAGCCCTTCTCCCGCCAACGGCGGGATACTATGGCATCGGCTGACTCCTGCCATCTCAGCCTGCTCTCTCGAACAGGGTTACCTCTTCGGCTCGATGGCAGGTCTCCCCAGGTAAGAACGTTGACTTTCCCTGCATCCCTGTCGCATTTACTCGGCCAACCCTTGGTTGCATTGGGCTTCGCTGTCTCGTGCCAACTCGCCCGGTTGGTCTAGCCTCTCATGCGCTTCGTGTTCCTCAGGTCGCAGGTTTGCTTCTGGCTTCCTCCAGACCCCACCTCACGGTGACGCCCTTGCCTTCACCTAATGATTGGTGCAACCAACCTTCATAAGAGTCTTTCACTCTCTAGCCAACGCCCTTGCTGGGCGCACACAAAACTGCCCCGGCTGATAAACAGCCGGGGCAGGAGAATGGAGAACTTCTTACGGTATGCAAGTCACGCTCGGAACCCAATATCCCAGCGTGGAGAGCGGGGCGATGGCATCCGTACGGGTGCAGGTCAATTTGCCATTGGTATCGTAGAACCTGATCGTGATCGCCGCCTCGGTACTCTCCGTATTCTGTACGTAAAAAGCGGAGTCATAGGAGCCGCCAAAGGCATCCTTGAACAGCATCGGCAGGAAGGAGCTTGGACTGCCCGCGCTGAAGCCGTTGTAGGTTGTCACCTGTGCGCCGATGTGCGGACGCCCCACACCGACGATCGGCTGGTCGGAGGTGACCACCACGCCGCCCACCCAGCCAGGCGGAATGGAGCCCGTGTTGCAGGTTTCGGTCGGCAGCCAGTAGCCTGTGGATGCCAGTGGCGAGATCGTATCCGTCCTGGTGCAGTCCAGGGTTCCATTGCTGCTGTAGTATTTGATGGTGACGTTGGCCGGGTTGTTGGTATTTGTATTTTGCAGATAGAAGGCCGCATTATAGGAGCCACCATACGCGCCCTTGAACAGCATCGGAATATACGAATCTGGATCGCCGGCTGTGAATCCGTTGTAGGTTGTCACCTGCGTCCCGATGTGCGGACGGCCGATGCCCACGATCGGCTGATCGGAGGTCACCACCACGCCGCCCACCCAACCCGGCGGAATGGACCCGCTGTCACAGGTGGCCGTGGGAACCCAGTAGCCCCTGGAGGCAAATGGCGGGACCGTGTCCGCCTTCGTGCACTTCAACTGACCGGTTGCATCATAATACTTGATCGTGATGCTGGCCTGGGTGCTGGAACTCACATTCTGGATGTAGAAGGCCGAGTTATATGAGCCGGCGTAGGCTCCCTTGAACAGCATGGAAATGTAGGATGTCAGACTGCCCGAGGTAAAACCGTCATAGGTCATCACTTCACCACCGATATGCGGACGTCCCACGGCCACGATCGGCTGGTCGGAGGTGACTACCGCACCGCCCACCCAGCCATCCAGCAGCGAGCCGCTATCACAGGTCAGGGTGGGCAGCCAGTAGCCCTTGGAGGACAACAGGGGAATCGAATCTGACTTCGTACATTTAATAACGCCATTATTGTCATAGAACTGGATCGTGATATTGGCCGTGTTGGATGCGTCCACGTTCTGCACATACAGCGCCGAGTCATACGAGCCGTATGCCTTTCGGAACAACATCGGCACATAGGAAGTCAGGCTGCCGGATGAGAAGCCATCATACGAGGCGACTTCCGGACCAATATGCGGACGGCCCACCGCAACAATATTCTTATCCGAAGTCACCGCTACTCCTCCCACCCAGCCGGCAGGCAGGGGAGAGAGGTTGTTGTTCAGGGTATAGGTCTCGTCGATCGCTGGCTCGCCTGCCGGGAGGCTATTCCCGGCCAAATCCTGGATATCCTGCAGACCGCTCAGGTTCAATCCCAAAACGCCATCGAAGGAGGCGAGATTGCCCCCTGAGATCGTAACATCATACGTGGCGGTCGTGACCGCGGCGACGTTCGTCACTGCGGCTGTTGACATCCCCTGGACGCTGAAATCCGCGGCGTCCACATTTTTTACAGCTTCGCTGAAGGTCGCGCGCCAGACAAGGATATCCGCATCCGTGGTCGCGGTCGACGGATTCTGCCGGGTGAAGGAGTTCAGGACAGGAGCCACGCCATCGACGACGATCGCCTTGTTTGCAGCCAGGGAACCGGCCATACCGGGAGCCGGGAGAGTCAGGACGGCATCGTTGTTCGATACGTCCTTGATGGTGCCGCCATTGAGCGAGAGAGCCGTGGAAGAGGCATAATCCAGATCGGGAGAGAAATCCCCGGCCTGGACGGTATACAGGAAGGTCAAGGTGCTGGTGCCGCTTCCGCCTGTATAGCTGGCGACTTCATCCACGCTGCCGGTTTCCAGGGTCAATTGAGGAGCGCCGGTCACGGAGGAAGTGCCATTAAAGGTGATCGTGACCGGGATCGCAGCGCCGGCAGTGTATGCCTTATCTTCGGCGCTGGAGCTCACATTTACGACGACCAGCGAGGCCGTGCCGGGAATCGCTTCATAGGCTCCCATATCACAGTGACTTCCCTGGGGACGAGTCACGCCGCGCTGGTCCGTGGCCGCGCAGTTCGCGTCGTCGCCTGAGTCGATGGCCGGCGAGCCGGGACCCAGTGCCATGGTCGGTGTAAAGCCGCCGTTATCCTGCATCGGTCCCAAAAGGGGATCGACATCCAGATTGCCCTCTCCCGTGTAGCTTCCTTTTACAATGCTATAGGTAACGACAACCGGAGTGCCGCTAGATTGCGGTGGAGCGCCGCTATAGTCCACATTAAATATTTCTCCACCGCTATCCCCCCAGAAGATACTATTGCGGACAATACTATTGCCGCCGTTGAAAATCGCGCCACCATCCACTGCCGCAGAGTTATTGCTAAAAGTCGCCTGATTTAGAATCGGACTGCTTTCGTAATCCCGGTTGAGCATGCCGCCGCCATGCGTCGCCGAGTTGTTATAAAAGGTGACATTGGTGAGGACCGGGCTGCTCTGTTCGTTCGTCATCCCACCCCCGTACGTATCTGCAACATCCTCGGCCTGATTGCCGCTGAATGTCACGTTAGTCAATATGGGATTGCTGGAGATTGCATTGGACATCCCGCCGCCATACACGGTGGCTGCGTTGTTGCTGAAAATCACATCGGTCAGCGTCGGGCTGCTTTGATCGTTTGCCATCCCGCCTCCACCTCCGCTGGAGGTGTCGACAGTCTTTTTTGCTGCTGTATTGCCACTAAAAGATACGTTTGTCAGGATTGGATTACTTTGGTTTTCATTCGACATCCCACCGCCTACGCCGATGACCGAATTGTTGTTAAAAATCACATCCGTTAAATCCGGGCTGCTTTGGAGGTTTGCCATGCCGCCGCCCTTTTCGGCCGAGTTACCCTCGAACGTCACGTTTTTCAGCACTGGGTTGCTGCCGCTTTCATTGGACATCCCGCCACCGTATCCATTGAAGCCTAAT
>JBLMZU010000076.1:0-6249 GCA_050258995.1 Bacteroidota bacterium | reverse complement strand
ACTGCGCTTCGTCCCAAGGAAAATGAGCTGCTGGCTGTCCCCGTCAACAAGCTGTACGATCGCGGCACAACGGTCATGATGTCTGCGCACCGTCTGCGCGGTTGGATCGGTGAGCCGACCATCTCCCTGCACCCGGATGCTGCCGAAAGACTGGGCATCGAAGAGGGACAACAGGTCAACATGAGCTTTGACGGCGCCAGCGGGGACGTGGTTGTAAAACTCGATCCGACGATCCCAGTCGGCGTTGTGCTCGTGCCGCGCGAGATGGGGCTCCCCATTCGTGAGCCCATGCCCGCGACCGTCAGCGCGCCCGCAAAGGTGAAATGATGTTAACAGACTGGACTCTCTGGCTGGAATGGCTTATCAAATCGCTGTTCGTGATCTTCGCGTTGTTGACAGGCTTTGCCTATCTGACCTGGTATGAGCGCCGGGCGCTTGCCCGCATCCAGGCCCGCATCGGACCGAACCGGGCCGGGCCCTTTGGCCTGCTGCAGCCGATCGCCGATGCCGTCAAGCTGATCTTCAAGGAAGAGCTGGTCCCGGGCAAGGCAGACAAGATCCTCTTCTTCTGGGCGCCGGTGATCACGATGGTCCCCTCGATCATCATTGCCGCCGTCATCCCGTTTGGGCCGGTGGTGAATTTGTTCGGCCGGCCGGTTTCTCTTTCGGTGGCCAATATCAACGTAGGCGTCCTGTACATGGGAGCGATCGCCTCCATTGCCGTGTACGGCATTGTGCTGGCAGGCTGGTCATCGAACAACAAGTATGCCATGCTCGGGGGCCTGCGCTCCTCGGCCCAGATGATCTCTTATGAACTGTCGCTGGGGCTGATGTTCGTGATCGCCATCATGATGGCGAACTCGATGAACCTCTACGATATCGTCAACCAGCAGACCAACGTCTGGTATGCAGTCATCCAGCCGGTTGGTGCCCTCGTCTTTTTGATCGTCACCCTGGCCGAGGTCAACCGGGCTCCCTTCGACATGCCGGAGGCCGAGCAGGAGCTGACAGCCGGTTATCACTCGGAATATTCCGGCATGAAGTTTGCCCTGTTCTTCATGGCCGAATACCAGAAGATGATCGCGATCTCGATGATCGCCGCGACCCTGTTCTTTGGTGGTTATCGCGAGTTCTGGTTCCTGCAGGGCACGATCTTCAGCGTGGACCACTTCTGGTGGCTGGGCCCCATCTATCTGCTGATCAAGGTGGTCATCCTGTTGTTCTTCATGATCTGGGTGCGTGCCACCTGGCCGCGCATCCGCTACGACCGCCTGATGGCCTTTGGCTGGAAAGTGCTTCTGCCCCTTTCGCTGGGCATTACCTTTGTCACTGCCACAGGGATCCTGCTTGCGGACCAGTCCAAGAATCAGTTGTATTACTGGTCGATCCCCGTTCTTTCGATTGTTTTGGGATTGTTTACTGTTGTAATGGTGTATCGTGATTTGAGGAGAAAAGCCTATGAGCGTGCTTGATCCTGTTGTTGAGCTTGTGCGTGGCCTAGGCACCACGCTGAAGATGATGTTCGAACGCCCTGTGACGATCCAGTATCCCGAGCAGAAGCGCGAGGTCCGTCCGCGCTTCCGTGGCCGTCACGTGCTGAAACGCTACGAGAACGGCCTGGAGAAATGCATCGGCTGTTCGTTGTGTGCGGCTGCCTGTCCGGCAGATGCGATCTTTGTCGAAGCCTCCGAGAACACCGATGAGCGGCGTTTCTCCCCGGGCGAGCGCTATGCCTCCACCTATGAGATCAACATGATCCGCTGCATCTTCTGTGGATTCTGCGAGGAGGCCTGTCCGACGGAGGCCATTGTCCTGGGCGACAATTATGAGCTGTCCTTCTATGACCGCCGCTCGGCGATCTACACCAAGGAAATGCTGCTCGAGCCGGTCCCAACCCAGGATATGACCACCCCGCGCAAGACCGAGCCTGGCCTGTACGACAGACGGTCGGTCCCCGAGATGAAAGATCCTACTGATTGATGATTTGAGATTTTAGATTTGTGATTCATAGAAATCATCGATCAAAAATCTAAAATCCAAAGAGCGCCTATGAACCTTGACCTCATCCTTTTTCTCATCCTGGCCCTGGTTGCAATTGCCACTGCCATGGGCATGCTTTTGAGCCGTAACGCGGTGTATTCGGCTCTGTTCCTTGTGCTTAACTTCGTCACGGTGGCGGTGTTTTACCTGCTGCTGGGGGCTCCGTTCATTGCCATGTCGCAGATCACGGTTTATGCGGGCGCGATCATGGTGCTCTTTCTGTTCGTGATCATGCTGCTCGGCGCGGAGAGCCTGCCGCAGGCAGAAGTCCTTCCCTGGCAGCGACCGCTTGCAATTGGGCTGGCCGTCATTCTCGTGAGCGAGGCCGCCTATCTTTTGATCACGCGGGCCACGATTGCCGTGAATGTCCCTCTGCCCGGCGAGGCAGCCAATACCATGGTCAATCTCCGGGCGCTGGGTATGACGCTCTTCAGCCAGTACCTCCTGCCGTTTGAAGTGACGTCCATTCTGCTGCTGGTGGCCATGGTGGGTGCCATCGTGCTGATCCGCAAAGAGAAAAGGGTGCATTGAGCCATGGTCCCGATTGATTATTACGTCCTTCTTTCCGCCGTCCTGTTTACCATTGGGGTGTTGGGTGTGCTGATCCGCCGGAATGCCCTCATCATCTTTATGTCCGTGGAGCTGATGCTGAATTCCGCCAACCTGGTGATGGTGGCTTTCAGCAGCGTACTCAAAAGCTTCAGCGGGCAGATCTTTGTGTTCTTCGTCATCGCAGTCGCCGCCGCGGAAGTTGCCGTGGGGCTGGCACTGATCGTCGAGATCTTCAAGTCCAAGCGCAGCATCGACGTGGACCAGATGAACAGTATGAAGGGTTAACATGCATCAAGCTGAAGCTGTCACAGGTTTTGCCTATCTTGCCCCCTGGCTGGTCTTTGCGCCGGTCATTGGCCTGCTCATCAATATGATATTTGGCGGCTGGTTCATGAAGCGCCGCTGGGGAGAGGCAGCCATTGGGACCATTGCCAGTGTTGCCTCCGGCACCACATTCATCATTTCATTATTGCTGGCCTACACGGCCTCCCTCAATCACGGCGAACCAGTTCGCTGGATGCTGGCTCCATGGATCCATGCCGGGACGCTGGACATCAACTGGACGTTCCGCATCGATACGCTTTCCACGGCCATGATGCTTCTCGTCTCTGGGGTGGGGACCTTGATCCATATTTATGCCATCGGGTATATGCACGAGGATGTACGACATAAGCAGCAGGAGAAACGCTTCGCCCGCTTCTTTGTCTTCCTGAACCTGTTCATCGCCATGATGATGATCCTGGTCTCGGGCGACTCCTACCTGATGCTGTTCGTCGGCTGGGAGGGAGTGGGTCTCTGCTCCTTCCTGCTCATCGGCTTCTGGTTCGAGATGGACACGCTGGGTCGTCCCTCCTGGGCAAACTCGAACGCCGCCAAAAAGGCCATGATCGCCAACCGCGTCGGCGACTTCGGTTTCCTGATCGCCTCCTTCCTGATGTTCTGGGCCATGGGCAGCCTGCAGTTTGACCAGGTCTTTGAAGCGGCGAAGGCGGTCCCACCGGGGATTATTGCAGCCATCTGTCTGTTCATGCTCATCGGTGTGACCGGCAAATCGGCGCAGATCCCGCTCTATGTCTGGCTGCCGGACGCGATGGCCGGCCCGACGCCAGTCTCGGCCCTGATCCATGCCGCGACCATGGTTACGGCAGGCGTGTATCTCATTACGCGATCTGCAGAGCTCTATAATCTTGTTCCCAATGTTCAATACGTTGTTTCCCTGGTGGGCGCGGTCACAGCCCTGTTCGCCGCGACGATCGCGGTGGGACAGTACGACATAAAAAGAGTGCTGGCTTATTCGACCATTTCCCAGCTCGGCTTTATGGTGGCTGCGGTGGGCATGGGCGCCTACGTGGCCGGGATGTTCCACCTGATCACGCATGCCTTTTTCAAGGCGCTGCTGTTCCTCTCGGCCGGTTCTGTCCTCCTGGGCGTCGAGCGCGGCCATCACAATGCATCCCATGGTCATCATGGCGAGACACATGGCGGGGAACACGAAGAAGTCTTTGATCCGGGAGATATGCGCAACATGGGTGGCATGCGCAAGACCATGCCGGTGACGTTCTGGGTCTATATTATCGGTACGCTGGCCCTGGCAGGCATCGTCCCGTTTGCCGGTTTCTGGTCCAAGGATGAAGTATTGCTGGATGCCAGCAGGCGCTTCCCTGTTGTTTACATTCTCCTGACCCTGGCTGCCTTCTTTACCGCCTTTTACATGGGACGCCAGATCCTGATGGTCTTTTTCGGGGAGCCCCGGACTGAAGCTGCCCGGCAGGCAAAGGAAAGCCCGTTGGTGATGACCATCCCGTTGATGATCCTGGCTTTCCTCTCCCTATTCGGCGGTTTGTTCAATCTGCCCTTCGAGCGCTTCCACAATCTCGGCCACTGGCTGGAAGGCACGTTGAAGGAGGTGGAGTCCCTGCCGCTGAACTATCAGGTTGCAGGTCTTTCCACGGTGCTGGCTTTGGCCGGCATCTTCCTGGCCTGGTATATCTACGGGCGCAATCCGATCCGGATCGGCCAGGCAGACCCGTTGAAGAGACTGGGCTTTCTTTACCGCGGCGCGGAAAACAAGTGGTGGGTGGATGAGCTGTATAACGCGATCATCATCACGCCCTACGTTAAGATTTCCTATTTCCTGGCGGACGTGGTCGACTGGCGCTTCTGGCATGACTGGTTCCACGAGAAGATCATTGCCGGGTCGTACAACTGGCTGAGCAATGTTGGTCTAAACTTCTACATTGATCAGCGCTTTATCGACCGGATCGCGAACGGGCTGGGCCAGGGGACCAAGTCATTATCGGGAATCGTTCGAAAGATCCAGAATGGATTCGTTCGCTCGTACGCGCTGTCTGTATTGTTGGGCGTCGTTATTATTCTAGGGTATTTGATTTTGCGATAGTCATTCTCCCTCATCCTCGGCTCTCCCCTTACGGGGGAAGGAAATTATCCTCTCCCTCCGGGAGAGGCGCCGAAGGCAGGATGAGGGCAAAGAGGATAGAACATGAATTTTTTCCTGCAACCGCTTACACTGCTGACCTTCTTCCCACTGGTGGGCGTGCTCGTCCTGCTCTTCATTCCCAGCGAACGGAAGAATGCCCTGCGTTGGACTGCGCTCATCACGACGCTGATCACATTCCTGCTCTCGATCTGGGTGCTGTCGATGTTCCATCCTGCGAACCCGAACCTGCAGCTGGTGGCGCAATATAACTGGATCACGGTGGCCGGGTGGACCATCCAATACTACCTGGGCATCGATGGGCTCAGCATCCTGCTGGTGCTGCTGACCGCGTTCCTGACCCCGATCTCCATCCTGTCCACGTGGACGGCCGTCGAGGACCGGGTCAAGGATTTCATGATCTTCTTCCTGCTGCTCGAAGTGGGTATGATGGGCGTCTTCCTGGCGCAGGATCTCTTCCTGTTCTATATCTTCTGGGAATTTACGCTCGTGCCTATGTACTTCCTGATCGGCATCTGGGGCGGGCCGCGCCGTATCTATGCCGCCCTTAAGTTCTTCCTGTATACGATGGCCGGCTCGATCCTGATGCTGCTGGCGATCCTGTGGCTGGGCATCTACGGCAAGACTTTCTCGGTGCCCGAGTTGACCGCCATGGGCAACATTCCCGCCAACGTGCAGATGTGGCTTTTCCTGGCATTCGCGGCGGCCTTTGCGATCAAGGTCCCGATGTGGCCGCTCCATTCCTGGCTTCCGGATGCCCACGTGGAGGCGCCTACCGCCGGCTCCATTATCCTGGCAGGTGTTCTGCTGAAGATGGGAACCTATGGTTTCCTGCGCTTCAACATTCCGCTCTTCCCGCAGGCCTCCATCCAGGCTGCTCCGTGGATCGCCGTGCTGGCGACCATTGGCATCATCTATGGGGCGGCCGTTTCCTATGCCCAGCGGGATGTCAAGAAACTGGTTGCGTATTCATCCGTCAGTCACCTGGGCTTTGTGATGCTCGGTTTGTTCGCACTCAACGCGGAGGGCGTTTCCGGTTCGATCCTGCAGATGATCAACCATGGGATCAGCACGGGCGCACTGTTTCTCCTGGTCGGTATGATCTACGAGCAAACCCACACCCGCGAGCTCAAAGTCTATGGCGGGTTGTGGAAACTCACACCGATTTTTGGCGCGATCTTCCTCATTGTTTCGCTGTCCTC
>JBLMZU010000075.1:0-5891 GCA_050258995.1 Bacteroidota bacterium | reverse complement strand
CAGTACCACCGCCGGCAAATATATCCTGCCGCAGCTGGCTGCGCGTTTCCGAATGCGCTACCCCGGCATACAGGTTCGTATTCCTGCATGTGCTCCCGAGAAAGTGGGCCTCGATCTGTTGGATGGAGAGGCGCATTTGGGTGTCATGAGCCGAGAAGTCGTGGATCCAAACCTTGAACTACAGGAGTTTTTTCAGGACCGGATCCAATTAATCGTGCCAGCGAATCATCGTTGGGCGGCGAGAACTTCCATAGAGCCACAGGAACTTCTGGAAGAAGGCATTATTATGCGCGAACCCACTTCGGGTACACGGCGCGTGGTCCTGGAAGAACTGGCCAAACATGATATCAGCCTGGAGGACTTAAATATCTTTATGGAACTGGGAAACGCCGAGGCAATTGTGCGTACAGTAGCTGACGGATACGGGGTGGCTTTCGTCTCTGAACTGGCAGCTACTTACCCCCTGGAGCGCGGCCATGTGATTGCAATCCCAGTGGAGGAATTGAACTTACGGCGCGCCATTTACATGGTGAGGAAGCGAGTCGGCGATTCGTATCGTCCCCGCGATGCCTTCTGGAGTTTTGTGCACGCGACAGAGAATGTTGACTTGCTACACCTGCCGGAAACGAACAAGTAGGATTTCTTAATGGATACCAGTCGGGCCAGACAGACAAACTGCTGGCCCGATTTTATTTTCTCTTGGATTAGAACACGTAGGTCTGCGCTGCGCCTTCGACGTCCATCAGGAACGGCGGTGCCTTTTGGATCTTGATGCGCGGGTCGCGCAGATCTTCCGGCTTGATATCCTTGTTCTCCAGGGCCAGCTCACAGAATACCACTTCCCCACCCAGGTCGAGCAGATCACAGAAGAGCTTGACGGGATTGGGCATGCCCTTGGGGGTGCCAAGTTTTTCCAATTCACCCTTGACGAACCAGCGTGCGCCCGCCGGGCAGACGAAGACGTGCACTTCGTAATCCAGGGCGATCCCGGAGGTGGAGAAGATCAACGTCGGCATGATGTTCGCCGGAGTGTCGCCATTGCAGACGACTGCCATTTTTTGCTTAAGCATAGGAAACTCCTTTTGAAAATTTGTTGTGATTATTTATGCTGCAGAAGACAGGGCTTCGGCAGTTTTATCCATTTCATGTACTCGCAGCCCAAACGTGTGCTATCCAAACAGGCTCGTGAGCTGAACGCACTTGCTGACCAACCTATCGCCAATCACCTCAGCTAATTCTTGCATGAAGTAATAGCCGAAGCCCGGGTTTTCATCGAACAAGTTGCGTAACTTCTCTCCATTGAATTCGAGCAGGTCGGATTTTTGATTTGTATAGGCCCCAAACTTATACAGGTTAGGCCTGACAACGGACGACCAGCCCACCACTTCACCTTTACCCAATGGTTCCAACTCCCCGGTATTGTCGCCCATTTTCACGGTCAGAACAACAGCACCCTCCCGAACCAAGAACAAGGCCTTCGCCACTTCCCCTTCAAAAAAGAGCTGGTATCCAGCATCCACTTTTCTTTCATCGGCCAGACTAGCGATTTTCATCAACATTTCCGGGCTTTGGCCGGAAAACAGGGGATAGAATCCCAGAACATTAGGGGAAATCATTTTCTGCTCCTTTCGTGATGGCAATCTGCCAGCAGTTAGTCCGTTCCAGCTTTCACTGGCGCGGAGGTAGTGATAGGCTTGAGTGCATGAAAGTACAGGGCGATCGTGCGGTAGATGGCATGGGCGAACTTCGTGAAAGGCAGGAGAATGAGCAGTTCAGCTGCCACTGAAATATGTCCGAGCAATGTCCAGTATGCCCATGGCGCTGGGGAAGGTAGATAGACCGCGATCTCCAGCAGGAACCCGCTGACCCCCGTCAGCCATAATAGGATAAGAAATGCCCAATCGGAAACAGTTGAATATCTGGTCGTTTCATCTGTTTTTCGGATTCGCCGGATCAGTGCCATGGTTGTGCCATAGACCAGGAACAGGCCAGCGAACGTCCCGAGCAGGCGAACTGGATGCCAGAACTGCACCCAGGTCCCTGTGGCCTTGATCCCCAGCAGATCCAGTCCGTAGTCAAGTGCAGTAGCGAGCAGGAGGCCGAGAAACCCCCACAGGATGCTGGCGTGAACGAACCACTTTTGCAGGTACCACGCCTCTTTAACCGAGGCCGTTTCACAGTCGGACCGGAAGCGGCGCTGAGCGAGCGCCTCCACCACAACCGTATCCCAGAGCGCCTGCAACCAGTTGTATCGAACGCCGGTCTTCCCTCCCCCTTTCACTCTTCTGATCATATTGATCATGCCCAGCAGGATCAGGAGGGCAACCAGGATCATGCCAATCACGCCAAACACATGAATGGCCGAGGAGGGGATGAAATCGAAGAACTTGAGGGTGTCGGATGCCATCGGACCATGGAAGGAGTAGACGCCCAGGCCGATGAGCACCGCCAGGAGCACAAGGAATACTGTGCTCAGGATGGGCGAGGTGTAAAGAACCTTTGCAAGCCCAAGCGGATCGTAGCTGGCAATGGCATAGCGGCGGGCACTAGCCATGAACTCGCCGGGGTCAGCCTGCTGCGGACAGGTCTGGGTGCATTCGCCACAGTAGTAGCACATCCAGAGCTCCCGGCTGCTGAGCAGTTTATCCTTCAAGCCAAGCTGGGCGTAGTGGATGAGGCGGCGCGGGAAAATTTCAGTGCTCGTCGAGAGCGGACAGGTCGCCGTGCAATTGCCGCAGTTGAAGCATTTCTCGACATTTACGGTGCCATATTTTTTGAGCTCAGTCACGAATTGTGGATCGAGGCGGGTGCCCATCTTAATGCGCCTCCGTTTTGACAAGTTTATATTTGAAATAGCCATCCACATCGGGTTTACCGCTCACTTCAACCTGCCCGTAGCGCCGCATGGCGAACAACCAGATCGTTACCTCGTGGCTGGGATATCCCATCGCCTCGGCCAGTTCAGGGATCGTCTGGGGACCATCATCCATAAGCTTTGCGATGCGATCTCTCATGATCATTTCGTCATGAACGATCTCGCGGATGTCGCGTCGGATCTTCATGTTGCTGTTCATATGACCGCCTCCTTGAGGCTGGCATCGATCATCGCCAGGATCTGCTCGTTCCGGAAGCCCTCTACAGCAATGGCATCGTCGGGACAAACCGGCACGCATGCGCCCTCTCCTTTGCATAGGGAAGAGATGACCATGGCGATCTCTTTGTCATCGCAGATCATCTTTTCGACCGCGTTGTAGGGACAGGCCTTGAGACATTCGCCGCACCAGGTGCATTTGTCTGTGTCCACCTGGGCAATCAGCGGCTCCAGGTCTACATATCCTTTCTTCAGCAAACTGCCCGTCTTGGCGACCGCTGCCAGGGCGGAAGCGACACTTTCAGACATCGTCTTCGGACCCTGGGCCGCGCCGGCAATGAATACGCCGTCGATCACTGTTTCCACCGGACGCAGCTTCGGATGGATCTCCTTGTAGAACCCATCCATGCTGGCAGGGATTTTGAGGACCTGGTCGAGAGCACTGTTTTCACGCGGCTCCATGCCGGTGACAAGCACCACCAGGTCCGCGCCGATCTCGAGCTCCTCCCCTGCTTCCAGAGTATCCCTAACTTTCACCAGGAGGCGTCCACCCTCCTCTTCCACCACCGGAGGATTTTCCGGCTCCCAGCGTAGGAAGATGGCTCCACGCTGACGAGCTTCTTCATACACTGTTTCGAGACTGCCGTATGTACGGATGTCCCGGTATAGATGATATTGGTTTACCGTCTGCTTGGTCTTTACGGCAAATTCCTGGAGCAGGACAGCGGTATAGGTCGCCGCGCTGCAGCAGTAACGGGAACAGTATCGGTTCGGCGTGGAACACGCTTCCTCATCCTGGCGGCTGCCGACACAATAGATAAACGCTACATCGTGCACCGGCCTGCCGTGAACTTCGAGTTTCCCCTCTGCCAGCATCTGGCGGAGCTGTAGCAGGTCCACGACGCCGTCTGCTCCCCAGCCATATTCCCCCTTCTCAGGGACGTAGGGTGTAAAGCCGGTGGTGACGACAATCGAGCCGACATTCAGCGAGACTTCCTCTTCTTTGACCTTGATCTTTACGTTGAAATCACCAATGCTGCCGCTCTTTTCGACCAGCTCCGATTGAGTATATAGAATGATTCGCTCGTTCTGCTGGATACGCTGAAGCAGCTTTGCGACGATATCAGAACCCATCTGCCCCTCAGGTCCGATCCGCCCTGCCTGCAGCGACCAGCCGCCGGGCTGCTCCTCTTTTTCAATCAGGTAGACGGCCAGTCCCATATCTGCCAGGGACAGGCTGGCCCGCATCCCGGCCACACCTGCGCCGATCACCAGCACGCGCGGCTTGGTCTCCACCCGCAGTGGATTGAGGGGCCGAGTCAGAGCACATTTGGCAATGCCAGCTCGTATCAGGTGAATGGCTTTTTCCGTTGCCCCTTTTTTATCGTTGGTATGCGCCCAGGAATCCTGCTCACGCAGGTTCACCTGCACATACTGGTAGGGATTCAGGCCGGCCCGCTTCGCCATGCCACGGAACGTATGCATATGGAGGGACGGCGCACAGGAGGCCACGACGAGGCCGTCCAGCCCGAGGGTTTGAATGTCGCCGATCATCTCCAGCTGGGCCGCGTCCGAGCAGGCAAACATCTGCGTCCTGGCAACGACCACTCCGGGCTCCGCAGTGACTTCATTTCGGACTCTTTCCACGTCCACATAGTCCGAGATGTTGCCTCCGCAGTAACAGACAAAGACGCCAATTCTTCGTTCCTGTGCCATCAGCCAGCCCTCATTCTCTCGAGAAAAGCAGACACTTGCGTTGCGGCTGCGCCAGAGTAAAGAACGGTATCGGGAATATCCTTCGCCCCATTCACCGTGCCGGCAATGTACAGGCCGGCGACATTTGTGGCACCTGGCTCGATTACCGGGTCCACTTCGCGGACATAGTTGAAGGCATCCCTTTCCAGCTCGCCCTTGTAGAGGCTAAAGGGTGCTGTATTCGGTAGCAGGCCGACTGCCAAAACGACAAGATCGTGCTTGCGGGTTTGCCTCCCGCCCTCACCCAGCATATTTTCATAGTGCAGCGCCATCCTGCCATCCTCAAGCTGCTCGACGCGGGCGACCTTGCCTTTGACGAAGTTCACACCCATATCTTTGGCCTGTTGGTAGAATTCTTCGTAGCCCTTCCCAAAAGCACGGATATCGATGTAGTAGATGGTCACATCCGCGATGGGCAGGGCACCCATGATGAGCTGGGCCTGCTTGATGGCATACATGCAGCCGATCCGGCAACACAGGGGGTTGCAGAAAGTCTGGTCGCGCGAGCCAGCGCACAGCACGATCGCGACGCTTTCCGGCTCTTTCCCGTCCGAGGGGCGCAGCACGCCGTTATAGGGACGGGTGGGCGACAACAGCCGGTCCATTTGAGGACCCGTGATCACGTCGGGCAGAACACCATATCCCAACAGGTCTTTTCCCGCAGGGTCCATAATCTCAAATCCCGTCGACAGGATGACACTCCCCACCTGGAACTGCATGGGCTCCGGCTTCATGCCGAAATCGATACAATCTGCGGGGCAGACATTGACACATTCCTGGCACTGGGAACATTCGGCGCAGTCCAGGCACCGACTGGCTTCGTGCCGCGCCTCTTCTTCGCTCAAGGCCGATTCATACGCCTCAAAATTCCGGATGCGGTCCAGGGGCGGGCGCTCCGGCACGGTGACTGGCGCGATCGTTTCCCAATTCCTGGTCCTGTCGCTGATGTCTTTTTTGTCCGTGACATCCAGCTGATCACCAAAAGGCACATCCAGTGCTTCCCCTCGCAACATGCGGTCGATGTGGAACGCCGCGCGCCGTCCCT
>JBLMZU010000074.1:0-8814 GCA_050258995.1 Bacteroidota bacterium | reverse complement strand
CTCTCGGCAGCTTTGCTGTTCCTGGTCTATCCTGGTTATGGACAGCAGTGGGTTGCATTTACCCACTCGAACCAGGAATGGATCTCGTTCGGATTCTTTATCCTGTCCCTTGGACTGACCGCCCGGTCCCTCCGGGATCCCCAAACGAAATGGTTTATATTGGCCCTGTGCGCCCAATTCATCGGCCTGGCCACCACGGAATATTTTTTAGGGATGGAATTCCTGCGGCCCGTGATGATTTGGTTCTTGCTGGATGAGCCATCCCTTGGGAGGCGGCTGGGCCGCACGCTCAAACAATGGGCCAAAGGCTATCTTTTTGTCTGGCTGGCGGCCGGAATTGGCCAGTACTTATTCCACAATTCGAAGCTGTACGGTGGGCACAGCTTTAACGGCGGATTGTTCGGAAATGGGATTTTCACTTTTATTCTTGATTACCTGAAGGATATCATCCCGACCCTGCGCGTGGCCGCCTTCGAAGCCTGGACACAGACCTTTGCCCTGATCACCTCCCGGCTCGCCACGGCAACCGATTGGCTGACACTGGCAATTTTCCTCGTCTCTCTCGCTGGAGTGGTTCTTTATCTCCAAAGACTGCAATTTCGTGAGGAAGCACAACACGGAAAAGATACCTGGGCCGTGCAGGCGATTGTATTGGGGCTGGTCGGCATTCTCGGCGGTCGGATTCCTTCCTTTCTGGCGGGACTGCCGATCCAACTGCGCTTCGACTGGGACCGGTTGCTGATCTCCGTTTTATTTGGGGTCAGCCTGCTGACAGCAGGCTTGATCGACTATCTCTTCAAGGATGATCGTCGCAAGGAGATCTTCATCAGCCTGATCATCGCCCTGGCGATCGGCATGCAGTTCCAGCAGTCCAACACCTTCCGTAGGGATTGGGAGAATCAAAAAAGCTTTTTCTGGCAGCTGGCCTGGCGGGCGCCGGCCTTGAAGCCAGGCACAGCGCTGGTGACCAGCGAGCTGCCCCTCCAGTATGTGGCGGATTTGCAGCTTTCCGCACCGCTGAACCTGGTCTATGAACCGGATGCGGCCAGACTTTCGTATATGCTCCTCTACACAAAAAACCGCCTCGGCGGCCCCTTGCTCCCCCGCCTGGATCCCGGCCTGCCCATGGAATACAGCTACAGGACCGTGAAGTTTGACGGCAACACTTCCAACATGGTCATCATCTACCAGCCGGGAGATGGGTGCCTTCAGGTAATCGACCCGCGTTATTCCTCCAGGGAAACCTATCCGGGACTCCCGGAAAATCTCGCCAGGAGTGTCGAAATTTCCAATATCAACCGGGTGCAGCAAAATGGTGATAATATGGCAGTTCCCAGCCGTTATTTTGGGGCCGAGCCTGCCCGTGACTGGTGCTATTATTTCGAGAAGGCAGAGCTGGCCCGCCAGTACGGCGACTGGGAAGAGGTCCTTATGAATTATGAATCCGCCAGCTCGGCAGGTTTTACATCCCGGCAGCCTGTCGAAAACCTGGTCTTTATCGAAGCCCTTGCCCGCCTTGAAAAGACAGAGAAAGCCGCCCGACTGACCGACAAAGTCATCGGCCAGGATCGCAAGTTATGCAAGTCACTGGCAGCCACCTGGCAGCGTGCCGCGCAAGCGTCTCCGGCTATCCAGGCAGATGCTTTGAAAGAAATCGACGCCTTACGCGTCCTGCCTGAGTGCAAATGAATTCCTCCAGCTTTGATCTTTCCAGCGCCCGCTTCGCTTTTTTGGATCTCGAAACCACCGGCCTCTCGCCCTGGTTCGGGGACCGTATCTGTGAAGTAGGAGTCGTCCTGACCGAGGGGCGGCGGATCAAGGGGCAGTTCCAATCGCTTGTCAATCCCGAGCATCCGCTTTCCCTGGGCGCGGCGAGCACGAACGGCCTCACAGACGAAGAGTTGTCTCGCCAGCCGTTATTTGGCGACATCGCCGATGAAGTGGTGTCCTGGCTCCAGGGCGCGGTCGTGGTCTGCCACAATGCCCAGTTCGATATTCAGTTCCTGGATAGCGAATACCGCCGTCTGAAACGTGAGATCATCCTCCCCAACCTGATCGACACGCTGCTGCTGGCGCGCCAGAATTATGATCTTCCGTCCTACAGCCTGCACTATATCGCCGAGAGGTTTCAAATCCCGGTTGGAAACGCCCACCGCGCCCTGGACGATGCCCACACAGCCCGCGCTGTCTTCTTTGCGATGATGGACGGCTTGAAGGAATACAACCGCCCGCTGGATGAATTCATCGGAATTTATAACTCCCCGGTCTGGCCCGACGAGGGCATTCAGCTCCCCACCGAGCTGGGCGAGGCGATCTACAGCCAGAAGAAACTTCTCATCCGTTACGTGGATGGAGAGAACAACCAGACCGAGCGCTGGATCACGCCCGTGCAGGTGATGGGGCTTTCCGATTACGTCTATTTGAAGGCCTATTGCCATCTGCGAAATGCAGAGAGGAATTTTCGATTGGATCGGATCATCGAGATCCGGGTGGAAGTGGAGAAATAAACCGACCCGTAGGGCTGACCCCTACGGGTCTTTATACAGGCAGAACACACAAGGTGGAAAGATTATGAACACATCCATGCAAAAACTGGAAGGTCCCCGTCTGATCCGGCGCGATGAAATCCTCGAGTCTGCCAGACTGTTCAATCTATGCTTTGGAGATCCGGCGATCCCCAATGAAGAGGAAATCCTGTCGGACTACGCCACCCCGCGGCGGGGAGGGACCTATGCTTTCCTGCACGCAGGCAGGCCCGTTTCACAGATCATGCTCTTCCACGATCAGATCAGGATGCTGGATGGAACGATACGGGCCGGGAGTATTGGCGGCGTGTGCACGCATCCTGATTTTCGCAACCAGGGTCTCACAACTCGATTACTGGAACATTGTGCACGACAATTAAGGCAGGAGGGTGCAACGCTTATGCTGATCTCGGGCGCGCGCGGCGTATATACCCGCCTGGGAAATGTATTCCACGGCAAATTTGTTTACTTCACCATTAGAGTGGAGCGAAATCAAGCAATATCGTCCGGCGATCTTGCGATACGAAGGGCGGCCCCTGCAGATGCACTTGTGTGCAGCAACCTGTATCACGCAGAACCCGTTCACTTCCTCCGCCGGAAATCTGATTTCACGAGCGTGCTGGAAAATCCGCAGAGCAACACTTATCTTCATTCCGATCCATGGATCGTCGAGCGCGCTGGGGAGGCAGTGGCTTATCTGTTCCTGGGAATTCCATACGATCAACCGGAAAGCGCAGGCATCCGGCATGTCAGCGAATTTACAGGCAGCCGCGCCGCCCTGGCAGAGGCAATTCCATTGATTGTGGCAGCCGGCAATTTACAGGAGGTGCAGTGGCCCGTGGCATGGCAGGATGTAGAGCTGATCAGGTTGCTGCGGGAGAGATATGAAAACTCATTTGCAGCGCTGGATGGCCATACCCTGCGCATCATCAATTTCCCGAACTTCATGAAGGATTTGCGTCCCATCCTGCGGGCGCGTCTGGACACCAAGCTATTGCGGGGCTTGCGCTTCGAGCAGCGCGGACCGCTCCTGGGCGGAACGGGGGCAGATCGTTATGCCATCGTCCGGAGGAAGGATCGACTGGAACTGGATGGGGCGGCACTCACCTGCCTGGTCATGGGAAATGCAGATCCACAGGCCGAGGAAATCCATGCAAATGGGGCATTGGAGGAAGTGCTTCGTGCGCTGTTCCCTTTGCCATCTTTTCCACCCGGGCTGAACTACCACTGAATCGTTTCAAGGACTGATAAGATGAGCATCATGCTGCAACCGTTTTCGAGAAGTGATTTTATGGAATTGATTTCCTGGATCCGGACTCCAGAGGATCTGTTCATCTGGTCGGCCACCACCTTCACCTTCCCGCTTGACGAAGATCAATTGGAAAAATATTATCAGGAAGCGCAGGCATCGAACACCCGGCTCATGTACACCGCAGTGGACAGCCGGACGAGGGAGCACATGGGACATATCGAATTGGTCCGGATCGACCGCGAAGTAAACAAAGCCAGCATTGCGTATGTTTTGGTCAACCCGGATAGGAGAGGGCTCGGATACGGACAGGAAATAATGCAAGCCATTTTGAAGGAATGCTTTCAGCGTATGAAGATTGCGAAAGTCGATCTGTTCGTGTTTGATTTCAACGCAGTGGCAATCCACTGCTACCAAAAGGCAGGATTCGAGATCGAGGCAGTGATCGACGACAGGATAAAGCTGAACGATAGATTCGTGACCATGTACCTGATGGGGCTGAATATCGAGAATTGGGCGGCATCAAGATAGCCAGCCAGTCCACAGGGACCATCCAGGTGGATGGTCCCTGTTTGAATGAAGAGCTATGGTGTTGATATCCGGATGTTTCCGCCGCTCAGATTGCCACCGGCGGTGTAACCATTCAAACCTGGAATGGTGATGCTAAATTTCCCGGATCCGCCAAAGTCGTTCACTTCGACGACAAAGTCCACTGCCTGCCCGTCATTCACGATGCCGGTGCCAGTGAACCAGGCATGATTTCCATCGATCATCAAAAGATCGAAGGAGACATCCTTCAGGCGCAGATTCGAGGTGTGATCCTGATAGGTGAGATTCCCCCGCGGCGCGCCATTACCCTGGCGGTATTGGATCTCAAATCCGAATGTGGCTTTGATTTGATCGGAATCAAAGTTTCCACCGCCTGTCACCTTTCCGGGAGTGCTCGAGACCGGGGTCGGCGTGCTCGTTGGGGTATCGGTAGGTATAGGTGTGACCGTTGCCGTATCAGTAGGGATGATGCTGGAGGGCGTCTCAGTCGGCGCGGTGGTAGCTGTATCTGTGGGTGTACCGGTTGGGGTATCCGTGGGCGTCTGCGTAGCAATCGCCGTATCTGTGGGCGTGTCGGTTGGGGTATCCGTGGGAAGGTCGGTGGGCGTATCGGTTGGCGTGGCAGTATCGGCGACGGGTCCCAGCAGGGTAAAAGCGGCATCGCCAGGCGCAGACCGGTACAGAATATCGCCACCTGCGCCGCTCTCCCTGCGGTAATGGCTTCCGTTTCCGCCAGATCCTGCAGCAAGGCACCAATCCGGAATGGATCCATTCTGCGCAGCTTCGATCTGCACCCAATATTTCACGCCCGCGGAAGCAGTAAATGAGGCGGGCAGGCTGAAGGCATAGGCATACAAAGTGCCTCCGCTCGCCGTCCCAGTCGCAGTTTCACCGGCGTTTCCACCAGTTTGATAATCCATAAGAGGCTGACCGGCGACTGCTGGCTCCGTATTGGCTGCCGTGGAGGGATAAATGCTCACCCGGAAGTCAACCACAGGCTTGCCCGTCCCGAACCTTGACGGGTCATACATGCCATACCAGTGGATCTCGGTGATCGTCCCTCCCGCTGGGAGGATAAAACTGTCCCAGACATACTGGTCGTAATTGCTGCCGTCCGGGTCCAGCCAGGCTGAGAGGAACAGCTTGCCGTTCGGATCAACAGGCTGCTCGTAGAGAACACCTGTCGCCAGGGCAGCAGGAGCACTGATTTCAGCATAGGTCTGGTTCGTAGATGTAGTGGTCTGTGGAGCAGCACTACAGGCTTGCAGAAACATAAAACAGGTAATCACCCCCAGAGAAAAAATGCTGCGAAGTGGTTTGGATAACATATCACCTCCATGAATACATCACGCCACTGCCCCCCTGATCCAATGGCATTAAAGAAATTCATGAAATCTTATCTCGATGACGTATAAACGATCTCAAATATTGCCTGGTACTGAAAGAATTTTTACCTTAACGTACACGGCTGTAATGAGGGATTGCTGTTTTTCTTGTTTGACAGATTTTGATTACAGTTCCCTTTTCGAGAGAATTGCATGGGGAGGGAAACTCCCTCCCCATGCTGGTAGATGGTACGCCTGTTGGAGACCGGCGACCCGTTTGCAAGGATTTAAGGAGCAGGTGCGACCGCGCTGGAGGTTACCCAGGCCGAAGAGCCCGTTGTGTTGAATGCCCGGACACGGAAATACCATGTTGTGCGTGCGATATTCCCGGTTGTATAGGTCAGCACATTCGCTCCAACCGAAGCCGAGCCAGATATGCTAGCAAAAGTACTACTCGTGCTCCATTGAATAACATATCCTGTCTCTCCAGTTACATCGGACCACCTCACTGTAACACGTTCGTTGCTTCCTGAGCGGGTTGCTGTGAGCGTACCAAGCCCTGGGCTTGTCAGGAGGGAAATGGCTACAGAGGGAGAGGATGCAAACGTACTTGTGCCTGCAATATTAATAGCGGCAACCTGATAGGCGTAACTATGTCCGAGTTGAACTGTATTGTCCACGAATGTTATCGTACTGGTGGAGTTCTTAGCAGGTGCTGTTGTAAGCAGAGTAAATGTACCGCCATCCACCGATCTTAGAATTGGGAAACCAGTCTCGTTGATTGAGTTATCGCGCCAAGTCAAAGTAATTTGAGGTCCAGCCTGTCCAGTCGCAAACTGATAAGCAGCTGTGAGATTGGCGGGAGCCGCTGGACGGTTGACGCCCAAAGGATCAGACATCGATTGAACTGTCATTGACGGGAACTCTGCACCATAGCCGACTGTATTCTGGGCTACTACACGATACAGGTAGGCTGCGGTAATGTCAGATGTTTGATCAACGATGGATCGTTGTACATCTCTGGTATTCGCCTGGTCAAGCGGTGACGGGCTTATTCCGACGTTGATCCAGTTGGTGCCATCTATGGTTCGCTGCAGCACAAAGGCTGTCTCGGTGATGGATCTATCCATCCAGGAAATCATGAGTCTCTGGTTCTTGCCGCTGCCTGTGACGGAGGATGCAAGGGTATCTGGCTTGATCGGCGGGAGAGCCACAGACACCGGCCGCATCATATCCATTTCCTCATGGCTCAGGATGTGACAATGGTAGACGTACTCCCAACCAAAGTTGACAAGCTGGTTCGTAATGGGATTGGTCGGATTGCCCTGCGGATCGACATTGTTGAACATCGCTGTAGAACCAAGCGGCATCATGGGGTTGAGCGGACGGATCGCGTTCGGAACTTCGAAGGGCACCTTCGGGATGATCGGACGCAGAGCAACAATCGTGTCCTCCAGCGGTGAGACCCGGATGGTATCCTTCCAACCCAGCTCGGAGGGCTCTGTTGGGAGAATGATGTTATCCCAGGTCACTCTATTGATAATTTGCACGTCGTACAAGTGGAAGTGGATGGGGTGAGTGTCGACACCATTGTGGGTAATGCGCCAGATCTGTGTTCCATCGTTTGCATTCGAGATGGGCGTGATCTTGATCTCACTGGCGGGTAGACCGTTCGCGTCGTACGTTATATTCGGGGTCGGCAGGTTGGTACCATCGATTAGCTCGGTCGCCGGATTGACGAATGGATAGAGCGTAACATTCTGTGCGCCCGGAGAAGGCGGCTGCGCTTCCACGCCCAGGTTTGCCTGCATGCGGCCATATTCATCGAACGTGGTTGCATTCATTTCGTCGTGAATCGCTTTGGGCTGGAGCGGCATCGTCATCTTGGTGGTGGGAGCCTTCAAGGTATTGAAGCTGAACGTGCTGGTGTCGTTCACACGCACAAAGCCATCACACTTTTGAAGCGTGCTACCCGGAGCGTTACAGTTGCTGCTGGCAGCAAAAGCCGTACCATAGGCAGAGTTATATGCAGCCTGGCCAACGATGATCGGATGCTGTCCAGACTCGAACACGCCAGTACCTGCAGCGTTGTGTTTGAAAGCTGTCTGAAGTTTGGTCAGGTTGAAGGCAGTTGCTGGAGCGCTGTTGGCGATCGTCACCTGCATGATCGTGCGGGTGTTAGGTCCGTAACCAGGCAGGACAGTAGGAGCTCCAACCGGTCTCAAATCCGGGCCGCCGGTGTAGTAGTCATAGGATGCGACGCGGGCAGGGAAGGCCGCGGGAGCATCGTTATAGAGGATGAGGGTCTTGCCGGCAAACTTCGAGAAATCGACAATCACATCGGCACGCTCGGCAGGCGCCAACAGAAGCGAGTGTTTGTCGACATTGCCGAAATCGAAGCGGGTCGGATCGGTGATCCAGGTGGTTGGTTGCTGGCCATCCACAACCGCCGGGGCCGGGAGGAAGCCGCCCTCTGTGCCGATCTGGATCCAGTCAGGACCGGGCAGGCTGACCGTTGTATCCGGAGTTGGGAATACATTCGGATCCGTCTGTGCAGCTGCCAGCTCGGAGGCCTTCAGCGCGACCTCAGTCTTGCCGTTACCCTGGGTCGGATCGGCCACATACCACTGGAAGTTGAAGAAGCGGTCATTAGCAGCGTTCAGGATGCGCATGCGATAGGACTTCGGTTCCAGAGTCACCTTGGGATACGCCACACCATTCACAATAGGCGTATCGTTGAATTGTTCCATGCCAACCGAGATATTCGGCGTGCCAGGAATCTCTTGAGGTTCGCAGAATGGATCGGTCTGGTACTGCCAAGTGCTTGGATCGTCAAGGTTGCATTTCGGATCATAATATGGATTGGCAATCGGTCCATACACTGTATTCGCAGCCGGCGGCCAGAACCAGGGACCGTACATCCAGCGTCCATAGGCGCTCATGCCTGAGGGATCGCCAGGGTTCTGAGCAGGCATATAAACATGGTGATACCAGAAGTTGCCCCTGGTACCCCAACGTGCGGCATCCCAGGTGGGATCCTGAAGGGCTAGCTGAGCGGCATCCGGAACGAACGTACGATCCTGGACAATGAGCGGAATCTGATCGGCAGGGATCGTGCCGCTCTTGACAAGAGCCTGTTCGGTGGGGTCACTGATCAAGTAGCCAG
>JBLMZU010000073.1:0-8621 GCA_050258995.1 Bacteroidota bacterium | reverse complement strand
AGTACAAAACTTGCAGGTGAAGATCCTGGTTGATATTCGCCAGGCGGAGAGCCTCGCGTGCATGGTCCTCTGCCTGTCTCGCCATAGGACTTTTCCCCGCGGATTTAATCTTCTCCGGATCCTCCCCATGCCAGTTAAGCTGGAAAACCCAATAGGTATAGGCATAATCGTTGAGCGCTGCTTGGTAGGTTGGGTCCAGACTCAGAGCCGCGTCGAATTCTGCGATCGCCTTCTTGAAATACGGAGAGGGGCCAAGGGTATTGGATGACGCCAGCCTGGCGCGGGCAAGATCGTACTGGCCCAGCTTATAGTGAGCCTGGGGGCTTTGATCTAATGCAGCGATCCGCTCCGGTTGATCTTCCAGCCATGCAGCAATAGCTGCATTGCATGCGATTACCGGGTCGCGCGGCTGAAGGACAAGGGCAGCCTTGTAATACGAAAGCGCGGCACGGGCATAGGCGGGATGGTAAGTCATATAAGTCAAATCATGACCATTACGATCCAACCCCGGATCCTGGCATAACCAGACATCAATGGCTTTACTTTTCGTAAAGCCCCGGCCTAGGATCACCGTGCCCATATTGTTCAGAGCCTCGGCCTCTGCCTGGCGCAGCTTATCCTCGGATTGCTGGTCGCGCGGCAGGCGCTCGATCAGCGTATGTGCCTTGTAGCAATAAAAGTAGGCCAGGTACGTTTTATTCATATCGCTTCCACGGTGCTCCAAGGAGTCTTTACAAAGCCCCAAATAGGCCGAAGCGCGATCTGCCCCATATACCTGCAGAATCGGAAGGCTGACGATCTGCTGCCAGAGCAAGCGTGCCTCCTCCGTCTTTCCCTTAAGGTTGGGAGCTTCCGTCTCGAACACAGCAGCGGGCCTGGGTGGGAAATATCCGTTGAAAGAATAAAGATGATATGCCAGGGCATTCTTCAGAGGGATGGAATTTGGATTGAGGTCAACCCCCGTACGGAACGCAGTCTCCGCCAAGTACGGCTGCCGGTCCTCCTGCAAGGCAAGTCCCAGATGATAATATGCCAGCGCAAATTTTGGGTCCATTACTGCTGCCTTCCTGAAGCTTTGGATCGCAGCAGCCAGTGCATCATAATCCTGCAGGCTTTTGTACGTATCGACGTTTTCAAGACCCTGCTCAAAGTATTGGTAGGCCTGGTAGTTTTTTGTAAAACCGTAATTTTGTACCTTGTCCTCCGAGCTGATCATCTGGAAAGCCAGCTCCTCCACCAGGTCGGGAATAGCCTGGCGCAGATCCGGTGTGTTCTCTAATTTTACGTTCCAGGCACTGCCATCGCTTGTATTCGCCAGCAGGGCATAGCGGTCATTTCCGTTAGAGACAATGCTACCATTGACAACCCGGATCCTGGCCAGAGGTCTGGTCAGTTCCTGCACAGGGGTGAACAATACACCTGCGGGAAGCTTGACAAAGCCAAAGTCAACGTCTTCAGCACCGGTCAGCGCGGCGTCGATGGAGGTCGAAACACTGCCCGCCGGTACATAGTCAACCCTTTTGCTGTCCCTGCCGCTGCTATTCGGAAAGATCAATACCGGCCTTAGCTGCTCACTGAGCAGTAGCAGGTCATCGATCAATCGGGCATCCGAGGAAGCTGCAAGTGAGGAAGCCACTGGGGTTGTCGTATCATCAAAACCGATGGCTTGAAAGGGTTGAATAATCGTTTTTCCATAATCGAGCACATCTTTGACAACAATCAGCAGGGCTAACAGCAGGGCAAACTTGAGCAAGGCCGTCCAGTGTTTGGGGAAGGAAAAAATCCTTCTCATATAAATCGCGAATAGTCTCATCGAGCGATTCGGGCGCCTGGCGGCGCGATCGCCACCTTCTCCATTGGCTATCGACTTCTTCTTTTGATAACGGTTCTTAATTGACTTATACCAGCCATGGGTAATCAGCTCGGTCATAAATCCCCAGCTCACGAGCAGGAGAATAATGCTCAGCCCCGGCCCAACCAGAGGCACAGGTCCCACAAAGCGGGAACCGAAAAGCAGAATGATCATACCTGCTGCCATACCGGCCAGCGGCGCCAGACGAATTAACTGCTCATTGGGAGTGTCGTGGAATGATTTTTTCAAATCCAACCAAACTTCTTTTGGCGTCCGACTCTCAGGTATCTTCTGATCCGTTTTCTTTTTCCTACGATTGTAGATCGCCATGATGATCCCAGCGAAAAGGACAAAGATCGGGATGGTCAGCCAGAGAGTCCGGGTAAGCGCCCAGCCAAAACCAGGGGGCGGCATAAAAAACAATGCGATCCACAATACGACATCGACCATCACCATGGCTGCCACACTTCTAGTTATAGCGCTATCAACTCCCAGGATGGTAAGAGCAATATCGGTAAATGCAACGGTGATCCAGATAGCAAAAGGAGGCCACCAGATATCGAATAGATAGATCGGTACCTCATTCGGTCCGCCGGCGGTGACCTTTGTGAAAACGTCCGGAATCCAACAAAGCAGCCAGACTGCACCTGCACTGGAATAAATCAGGAGACTTCTGGATTTCTTTTCCGCTTCCACCCGGGCCAGGTCCCATCCCAGGCAGAGACAGAGTAACAGAAGAAGCAGGGTCACGTAGAAGAATACTGTTGCCCACGGTCCACGGGTCAGAACGATGCCGAACTCAGGACTCAGCGCAAGGTCGGTGGAGAGATAGAGGCTGGTGATCAGGATCCCCAAACTCGCAAGCAGGATCGTTAAGAGCCCAATAATTCTGTCACTTTTAGGTATATCCCTGGAAGAGCTGTCAGAGGAGGCGTTCCCGGCGGCATTCTTACCCCTGAGAACGACGGTCTCTGCAGGCCTCGTTTCCGCAGACAGCAGAATAGCACAGCCCTGTATAAGGACCAATATGGAAACAACAATCGCAGCGACACTTGAAATACTGATCAGGTTCATGACGCCTCCTTACACCATCAACATTCTTTCATCATGAATTTTGCCCGGCACATACGATCGGCAAATAGGAAAATCCATCTTACATGGATGTGGATTCCTTAAGTAGTGAAACAAAGTTCGACCCTACGAATGCCCCAACCGTTTTTGTATGCTTTACAAATATCTTCAAGTTTTCAGGTTGTAGATGCTACGACCCATTTCCGCCTGGTAGATAATATCAGTATACGTTTTTTGATCGGAAATACAATTTAAGGAATATTTTCACAAATCACCGGACGAGAGAAGATTCTCCACGTACCCCCTCTTAGCGATACGGAGATCCACATGCACAGCCATGCTCTTCAATTGCTGGCCGGCTTTGCCTCCAGCCTGATCTTTATCTCCAGCAATTTGTCCATGTTGTTCAAGGCCTTCAAAACCAAGGATCTAAGCTCCTACAGCCTGGGACACCTGGCCCTGGGCAATGCGGTGTATTGGCTCTACGTGATCAGCCTGCCCATCGGCCCGGCCTGGTTCCTGCAGGCGTTCTTCTCAACCACCAGTGCGCTGATGCTCTTTTGTTACCTGCGATATGAGAAGAAATGGCCCTGCTTTTTCAAAAGGAAATCATGCTGACGATTTCTCGCTCGCATCCAACACAATTGTGACCGGACGTGCCATGGAGAAGATCCGGGAATCGAGCCTTAGGAATCTGGAACATCCCGCTGCAGCATGGTGACCCCATATCCGATCAAGGCAGCTGCCTGGGCGAACAGACCAAGCTGAGAAATGAAGATGACGCCCGGCGGCAGGACGGGCGCCAAGATGTTCAGGATAGCGCCGGCGATCATCAACCAGCCAATCCAGGGCCGAAATACATGTGCCCGGATCGTGAGCCACCCGACAATCAAACTTCCCAGGCTGCCGGCAATCGCACTGGTCAATGGGATCCAATCAGGGACCCCCACGCCGGCAAGCCTGATGAGCAGGTTGGCAATGATGGCGATCACCGTACCGATACCCATGAGCAGGAGGCCGATCTGTCCAGGTCTGCCGGTTTGCGGTTGGGATTGTTGAATTCCCGGTAAACCGATGAGAAACAATAGATCGCCCAATAATCCGATCATGACAGTGAACAGGGTAAATGGTCCATTGAGCACGTGGTCCCAGGCAAAGCCGAAAAGGAAGATCAGGGCGCTCAGGATCAATGCCCAACCTGAGAGACGGATCCGTTTCATTCTCACCTCCGTACATTCGTGAAACGCTTCCCAATTTCATGGGAGTGCAGCAAATCATCTTTAAGTACACTTCTGCACCCGGCCGTGCCGGCAAACCGTGATTTGAAAATGCCCGATCTGTGGTCTTCCTCGAATGGAACCTGCACGATTGGAAGGGCAACGCCAGGGCCCAGCCTGGCGCTTTTCATTGCACAGCTTCGACCCTGGCACAGCGCGGCCGGCATCCTGGAGCCAGTTTCATTTCCCGGCACCTGGGAGGGTTTTAGGCTGCCATCAAGCGCAACGAGAGGGCCTGGCTATCGCAGCACCGGGCTGTCTTTAAACATCTTGGGGACCGCCAGGTCAAAGGCGTTGTACTGCGTTTCCGGCTCTGCATCCCAGTACTTCCCGTGGTTTAGAAACCCAACCAGGTGGATCACGTCCCAGATCGACAGATCTTCATCCGAGCCACCGACCGCATATTTGATGTTCATCGGCGGCTCCAGCCAGGCTGCATTGCTGAGACGCTTTTCCTGGGAGGGAGCTTCCTCCTCGCCGCCGATGGCCGAGACCTTCTTACTGTGAGACCGGAAGTTGGAGGAGAGGACATCTGTAGGGGAATAGATGTTAAACCACTTTAGACCATGCAGAGGCGTCCGCCTGGCAAAATACTCCGGCCAGAGCATGTGGATAAAATCAAATGGGCTCCCGATCGTGACAAGACACTTCACGGTCTTGACTCTTTTGGGGACGTCGCTTTCCTTCGGAAAAAGGGTGTCCAGTGCCAGGATGCTTCCAAAGCTATAGGCCAAAATATTTACGCGGGTATATTCGACCTCCGGCTTCTCGGCAATGTGCTCGAGCAGGGACAGGATCTGCCCATTCAGGACGGGCCGCCGGTCCCCGTATTGCAGATAATCGATCAGGGCAATGATTATGGTGGCAAAATTTGCAATCATCTGCCGGATCTTGTCGCTCTTCGGCAGCACGATCCCCAGGCCCGCCAGGATGACGACCACGGTTGTCCCGGCCTGTTGCAGCCAGGCCCAGATCGTTGTCAGGGCCGCCACCAGCCATTGCCAGGCAGAAGCAAGCGGCGACCGTGCGGCTGGGACCCCGGGCTGGGCGCCGGTTGAGATTGCCGCGGTTCCGGTGGCAGGGGCAGCCTGCCTGGCTTCCGTTTTCCCCAGGTCCAAAACTCCCTGGACTGTCTCCACCACAGCTCCCAGTAACAGAAAGGCATAGAGCAGGATGAGCAGCAGGCCGAAAAAGCTCATCACAAACTGCAGCTTTTCCTTTTGGGAGAGGGTTTTATCCCGGTAATGGCGGAATAATTTGATCGAGGCAGGAAAGACCGCGGCAGGGATCCGGCTGATCTTGACCAGCAGGGATTCCTCCAGCAGCTTGTGTTGGAACAGATGAAAATATTCCAGCTCGTACACGTCGACGAGCGGCGCCTCCTGGCTGCCATCTTTTCGGAAGATGGTGGTCCAGCGGGTCTTGCCTGTGCCCTGCAGCGGCTGCTCGCTGACCTGCCCCACCCGGAACTTCGCCCGGCCGCTCCCGGCGTGACGGTCCATGGCGTCTGCCAGCAAAAGAGAGATCTCTTCCACAGAATGCACGTGCTCCATGGTAAGTCCTGGGATAAAGATAAGCGCTTCCCGGCAGTCTGCGGCCGGCTCCTGCGCCCCCTCCAACTGTACGTCTGCAGTGGAATTGCCTGTGACCATAATGGCCCCTTTCTACAAGAACCCCTGGAAAGGATAGAGATCCAGTCTTTTTTATTATAGACCGCAGGATTGGATTTACAAATTAAAGAAAAATTTCACGGAGGTTAAAGCCAGGCCCGACGAATGCGGTGCATTTTGCATGCTGAGCAGGAGACCTTGCGGTCAAAACGCTCGTGGGGGTTAACCGTTGACAGCCATTAAATGTAATCTTTCTCCTGTCCAGCCGGGGAAGGCTCGGGCGGGGGCGCAAGCCTGCAATCGGCAAGTCTGCTACGGATGGGAGAGAGAACCTGAACAGTTCAGGCGACCGTATTTTGCGGGGTGGTTCTTGGAATAATAAGGCTTCTCTCTTACGCAGTGCCGACCGGGCCTGGAATGATCCGAATGCAGCTCTGTTCGACTATGGTTTTCGCTGTGCGAAAGATGCAGACTAGGCTGGAATGTATCAGTCTGCCAGTATCGTGAAAATTGAGTAGAGCTGGTGTGACCGATCCGAAAGACATACTGAGGATCTCCATCCAGTTTGGAGGATATCCCAGGCTCGGCGAAGGTCTTGCGTCGCACCCTGTAAGGGTTGACCAGGCCAAAAGACGGACCGAAGGTCTCCATCCACTTTGCAAGACTTTCATCCTGACGGGAGACCTGCGGTCAAAAAGCTGGTCGGGGTCACCCCCTCCGCTTCTCTACGGGGTGCTTCGCAAAGACCCTCGACCAGCTAGAGCCAGATACAGCGTTGGGCATCAAGGTTGGAGCGCGGCTTCTGCCTGCTGGAGACCCTGGGCAATGGCGCTGTCGAGGGAGAGCAGCCGGCCTTCGGCATAGGCGGCGTTGTATTCTGCTTCGCCCAGGGCTTGGCGGGCTTCCTGTCGATATTGTTCGAAGCCCTCTTGCAGGGCCGGGCCTGCGTAGAGAGTCGCAGTACGATGAAGGTTGGACACTTCCAATGTCCCAATCAGCTGCAGGGCCGGGCGGTATTGGCCAAGTTTTAGGAACAGCCAGGTCAGGAAATAGAGGTTAAAGGTTTTGAGGGTGGCATCGCTCGTTTCGCCGGCCAGTGCAGCATGCTGCGAGAAATAATCCAGGGCCTGTCCCGGTTCGTCTGCAAACAGGCATGTCATTCCCAGAAGGCCAAGCGCCAATCCCATGCTGTATCGAAAGCGCGTCTCCCGGCAGGCTTGCATGGCTTCGGCCAGCATCCGTTTGGCGCCTTTGTAATCGGCCTGGAAGAAGGGGACCAGGGCCCCCATCGTCAGGTCGTACGCCAGGCCATCCTTGTCCCCGATCTTTCTACGGAGAGCGATCCCGGTTTCGCTCCAATACCGGGCGGCCTCCAGATCTCCTGCATCCGATGCACTTGCATATAAGACAATACAGGCCTCGGCCATCCCAAACGGGCTGCCGCAGGCTTTGTACGCCTCCAGGCACTGCCGGCCGAGCAGCCCTGCCCGGCTGGGATCCCCACCGGCAATCGCCAGGTGACCCGAGATAAACAGGTCATCGGCCCGGATCCGGGCGGCCAGCAGTCCCGGCTCGTTTTCGACCAGAACAACGCTCTGCTGTAAACTGTCGCGGGAAGCCGGCAGATCATTCATCCAGAAAATCATCCAGGAATATGCCGATAAGGCCTCTGCCTTGAGTACCGGATCCATCTCGACAGAGCCGCTTTTCACGGACGCCAACAGGTCCTTCAGCCAGCCGGCCCCTTCTCCAAACAAGTCGTGTAAATGCCAGAACCATTTGAGCCGGGAGGCCAGCAGCAGTCCTGCCGCCGGGTCAGACCTACGCGACCACTCCATGGCCGCCCGCAGGTTATCGAGCTCGTTCTCCACCTGTTCCAGGAGCTCCACCTGCTGCGGCCCGCGCAGGCCGGGCTCCAGGGCGGTGACCCATTCCACGAAATAGGCCAGGTGCCGGTCGCGGGCGGCCGCGCTCTCTCCACACTCGGCCAATTTATCCCGGGCATACTGACGGATGGTCTCCAGCAGGGAATAACGCGCTTCCTGGCTCTCCTTCAGCGCCACCATGGACTTGTCCACCAGGTGGTCCAGCATATCCAGGATCTCTTCGGACGGAAGCGGTGCATCACTGCAGATTTGTTCGGAGCCTTCCAGGCTCCAGCCGCCCGAAAAGACCGCCAGCCGGCGCAGCAGCGTGCGTTCCTGCTCTGGGAGCAGGTCGTACGACCAGTCGATCAGCGCCCGCAGCGTCTGCTGGCGCGGCAGGGCCGTGCGTGCGCCGCCGGTCAGCAGGCGGAAGTGGTCATCCAGACGGGCGGCGATCTTCTCCACCCCCAGCGAGCGCAGGCGCGCCGCAGCCAGCTCGATCGCCAGCGGGATGCCATCCAGCCGCTGGCAAACCTCTGCCACCGCGGTGGCATTCTCGGCGGTCACCCGGAAGTGCGGCTGGACCAGGCAGGCCCGCTCTGTGAACAGGCACACAGCTTCATACCGGCTGAGCTGCTCGAGCGGCGGAAGATGCCTGGCATCCGGCGCCGACAGCGAGGGCACGCGCCAGGCCTGTTCCCCACGGACGCCCAGGGCTTCGCGGCTCGAGGCCAGGATCTTCAAGCGCGGCGCTTCCTGCAACAAGCCCTGGGCCAGCCGGGCACAATCATCGATCAGGTGTTCGCAGTTATCCAGCACAAGCAGGCAGGTCTTCTCGCGCAGGAAATCGACCAGGTTCTGCCAGTCAGTGACACCCATCTGCAGGCGGACATCGGCGGCGGTCAGGATCGTCTGCGGGATCAGGCCGGGCTCCCGGAGCGAGGCC